>JASFFJ010000226.1:0-10310 GCA_050124355.1 Desulfobacterales bacterium
ATATATTATTTCAGTTAGTTAAGTATATATATTCCCAGTGTAAAAAAAAATATTGACAAATAATATAATCGGTATAGTTTAAATTTTAATTACCTTAATAGATTTGAAGATACCACTCATCCGACAAATTTCACCAACCCAGGCACCCTATTGAGGGTAATACACGCTCCAGGTCAGCTGCACGATTCATTGATTGCATCTGATGCGTTGTTACATTCCAATTTCAGGGCTCCTGACCTCAGCAGGGAAAACTTCTTGGGAGGCCCTGATATTAAAGGAATCTACAAAAATTGTAGAAAAATTAAGCGTAAATTCAAGATGCAACAGCATCTATAAAAAGCTAGTAAGCGATACCCTTTGTTTTGGTTATAGAAACGATAAAAAATAACAAATTAAATTCAGAACGATTCGCCCGAAATCCATTATTGTTGGCGCGACCACAGACATTTGTGTTGCATCAGATTTTACGGCCCGTCAGTAGTTCTGAATTTATTACAATCACGATTACCTTGACGGCCATATATGGGTGATTGCCTATCCCGCTAAAGGAGGGAAAATGAAATACAGGAAATTTGGTTCAACGGATATCGATATATCGACGATCGTCATGGGTTGTTGGGCGATTGGCGGTGGCTATACCTGGGGTGAGCAGGATGAAAGAGACTCCATTGACACCATCCGGGCGGCCGTTGAGGCCGGCATCAATATGTTCGACACGGCGGAATTTTACGCCGATGGCTATTCAGAAGAAGTTTTAGGCAAAGGCCTTTCCGGACAACGCGACAAGGTGCTCGTTGCGACGAAAGTCTGGCCTGATAATCTTACGGCTGATAAATTGGTCCAGGCCTGTGAGCGCAGTTTGAGACGGATGAAAACCGACTATATCGATCTCTATCAGATTCACTGGGCCAACTGGGATGTCCCGTTGGAAGAGACCCTGAGAGCCATGGAAAAACTCAAGCAGGACGGCAAAATACGATTTGTCGGGGTCAGCAATTTCGGTGTGCGGGATTTAACCGACGCCCTCGGTTGCGCCGAGGTAGTAACTGATCAGCTGATATATAGCCTGCTGTTCAGGGCCATCGAATACGAAATATTGGCCAAATGCAGAGAGGCCGAAGTGGGGGTGCTGGCCTACAGCCCGCTGGCCCAGGGCCTTTTGACAGGCAAATTCAAAGGGCCGGATGAAGTGGATGATGAACGGGCCAGGGTAAGGTTGTTTTCAAAAAAGCGAGCGGGAACGGTTCACGACAGTGAGGGCTGTGAAAAAGAGGCCTTCGAGGCCCTGGAGAACATTCGCGCTATTTGTGAAGACCTCGGAGAGCCGATGGCAAATGTGGCCCTGGCCTGGGTCCTGCAGCAACCAGGTGTAACTGCGGTTCTAGCCGGCGCCAGAACGCCGGATCAGATCTTTGAAAACGTCCAGGCGGCAGATTTGAAATTGACCGACGAGGTATTGAACCGCCTTGGCGATGCCACAGCGGGAGTCAAAGAGAAACTCGGCCCCAATGCCGACCCCTGGCGAACGGCATCCAGAATTCGCTGATCGACAAACAATAATGGAATACACCACTATATATCAGAAAATAAAGCGACTGCGCCTCAAAAGAAAAATAACCATTCAGGATTTGAGCGCCAAAACCGGCCTGACCCCTGGCTACCTGTCAAAAATCGAAAACAGCGAAAAACCGCCACCCATTCCAACTTTGGTCAAGATTGCCTATGCGCTGAACGTTCACATATCTTTTTTCTTTGAAGAAGACAGCGAGGCCGAAGAGGGGCCGTCACTTATCCGGAAAAATGAAAGAAAAGAAATCATCGGTGACTACACCCACCTGGGATACCGTTACCAGGCGGTTATCAAAAAAATGGCCAACGGTGCGATTAAGCCGCTGATTATAGCGTTGCCCGACAAAAGGGATCCCGAAAAAATACCTTATAACTACCACGACGGCGAAGAGATGATCTATGTCTTGCAAGGAAAGATGAACTTTTATTACGGAGACGAAATATATCCGGTCGAAGAGGGCGACTGTCTGCATTTTAAATCAACCGTTCCCCACAAGGTTGTCGCAGCTAATGAAAATCAAGAGGTGATTATTCTCTCAGTGCTTACGCTCTAAGCGTCTTCCGTAGAATTCGCCGCTTCATGGCTCAATTCATAGGCCGCCGGCATGCCGGTGAGAATTTAAAAGGTTCTACCGTTACCGCGAGGGCATGCTTAAAGGTGCAGAACTGATCGATGCCGGTGGCCTATGAATTGAGATAAAAAGAATTTTTACTTATCTATTACAATTTATTGCCATAGGCCAGTTGAACAACCAGCATCAAAGCCAACTGAAGCGAACAAGATAACACCAATGATGAATTGGTTAAGTGGTCACCAAAACTGACAGATCCGATAAAACAGAGATCTAAAAAATTCTATTAAAAATCAGCGGCCACCAGCAGAGGTGGCCTGGAACCCTTCCAGGAGCCATCCTCATACCCCCAGCTCTTCTGGTGGCCGCTGATTTTTGGCTGTATTGCTGCCGATAATGTTTTGCCGGCGTATTGAAGAATTGGCGTGATGGCGCGATCCTGAGATAACTACGGCGCTCCTTAAGGGGCAGATCCTCTGGGCCGGAGTCCCTGACTGACGGCCCCATAAACACTCTAACAACCAATGAAGGGAGGGACATCATGGCAAGTAAAAAAATTACCCGTCGAAATTTTTTAAAGAAAGCCGGAATAACCACACTGGGCGCTGGTAGCGTTTTTTACGGCCCCTGGAAGTACAACCGGGTCTATGCCGCTAAAACCGATAAACCGATGCTCATCGGCATGACGTCCGACGCCAGTGGTCAGTTCGCCAACAGCGGAGCCTCCGATCGTCGCGGTATGATGATGGCCATTGACGAATTTAATCAAAAGGGTGGTGTCCTGGGTCGCCAAATCGAACACATGCATATCGACACTGAGAGCAACCCGGCGACCGGAAGTCGCGTTGCCGAGCGCATGATCACCCGCAACGAGGTAACCTTTTTAATCGGGGCATTGAGCTCCGGAGTGGCCAACGCCATCTCCCAGGTTGCCCAAAAATACGGGGTTGTTTATATGAACAGCAACTCCAGCTCGCCAACGGAATCCGGTAAGAACTGCCACCGGGTCAAATTCGTCTGGGACGGTAACGGGACCAATTTCGCCAAGGCGGCAGTAAAAAATGCGATTGAAAAAATTGGTGATCAATGGCTGCTGCTGACCAACGATTACGTATGGGGGCACAACACGTCGAATTCCACCCGCAAGCTGGTGAATGCCTTTGGCGGCAAGATCATCGACGAACTGTTTGTGCCCCAGGGCACCCGGGACTTCACCTCCTATCTGCTGAAAATCCAGCAAATCAAGCCGGATGTGGTGGCGGCCGCCGTGGCCGGGGACGACTCGAAAGTAATGCGCCAGCAGGTTGCACAATTGGGCATGGTGAAAAAGCCGGCCTGGATAAACAATCAGCAGGACTGGCCCGATATTTACGGGTTGCCGCTCGCCAACCTTTTCGGTGTTTTCGGTACCACTTGGTACTATGATCTGGATCTTCCGGGGGTAAAGGAATTTGTCCAACGTTATCAGAGGATGTATCCGGACACGGCCATGCAGGCTCCCGGTAATGTTTACTACAATGGCTACATGTGTACCAAAGAGCTCTTGAGTGCTGTGGAACGCGCCGATTCCACCGACAACATCAAAGTCATCAAACAACTCGAAGGAATCAAAGTTTCGGCCCAGGATCGCATGCAGCACCATGGCGCTTACATGGGTCCGAACCACCAGATTCAACAAACCGTCTATCTGGCGACGTCCAATGATGAGGCGGCCTGGAAGAAAGATAAAAACGCGCTGTTCAAGATTTTATCCAGTGTTGAGCCGAAAGAAGTTGAGGACACGGATGCGATGGCCGCTTGCAAGATGGAGTCTTATGCGGACACCCCGAGTTATGAGGGTTGACCATTTACAGGTTCAAAGGTTCAGGGTTCAACACCGGCACCGTCCGCCGATATGGCCAGTTTGATCGGCTATGAAACTGATGAACGTCGAACATTGAACGTCCAACATCGAATAATGTATCCTGTCAATTTAAAATGGAATTCATTCTCAACATTTTGCCTTACATCGTAAATGGCCTCAGTCTGGGCCTCTTATTTGCCTTGATCGCTTTGGGGTTTATGCTGATTATCGGCGTGATGGAGCTGATCAATCTGGCCCATGGATCTTTGTTTGCCCTGGGCGCCTACTTGGCGATGGTGGTCATATCGCCTCATGTTCCCTGGCTTGGGGCTTTAGGGACCTGGTATTTGGGTTTGCCGATTGTGCTGCGCTACGTGCTGGCCGTCGTAATGGCCCCAGCCCTCGTTGCTGTGGTCGGAATGGCCCTGGAAGTCTGTATGCGCCCGACGTATGGGAAGGACCCACTATACGGGCTCTTGCTGACCTTCGGTGCGGCGCTGGTTTTGGAGGAGGCCATTCGGGTCATGTGGGGATCGGCCGAACAGATCTTACAGGTTCCACAAAATCTCGTGGGACCTTTTATGCTGGGTGGGATGATATATTCCAAATATCAATTTTTCGCCAGTGCCTTTGCCATCGTCATTATATTGCTGGTTTGGCTGTTTTTGGAACGAACGCCTTACGGCGCTATTATCAAAGCCGGTGCCCATGATTCTGAAATGGTGCGTGCTCTGGGTATCAACCTAACCCGCCTGCGGCTGTTTGTCTTTGGTTTCGGAACCGCCTTGGCTGCGATTGCCGGTATCATTATGTCACCGATCTGGGGGCTGCGACCCCACGTGGGGGTGGATGCCGTTATCCCCGCTTTTCTGATCATCACGTTGGGTGGGGTGGGCAGTTTCTTTGGGGCGGTTGTTGCCGGTATTTTGGTTGGTCTGGCCGTGGGTATCACCGCCGGCTTTGCTTCCGAATGGTCGTTGTTGTCCATGTATTTATTGTTGATCGCCGTGGTTACCGTCCGGGCACGGGGACTGTTCGGCAAAAAGAGTATTCTGGAGGCATAACTATATGGCTGGCATCGGCGGGCCGATCGGCCAATGGATTACCCGAGAGATGGTGGTTGCTTTTGCAGTGATCTTCAGTATCCCATTTTGGATCGATGCGGTGGGGCTTTACCAGTATCTGGGCGTTGAAATTTTAATATGGATGATCTACGCCTTGGGTTTTAACCTTCTTTTAGGATACACGGGCAAGCCCTCATTCGGACATGGCGCCTATTTTGGAATTGGTGCCTATGCTTTCGGACTCACCCAGCAGCACCTGGTAGTGAATGTATGGATAGGGATTGGCATTGCCATCCTGGCAGCCACCCTGGCCGGGGCCATGGTCGCCGCGTTCATCTCCCATCGCCGCGGCATTTACTTCGCTCTAATGACAATCGCGTTCGGTCAGGTATTTTGGTTTGTGGCTGTCAAATGGCATGCCCTTACGGGTGGGGAAGATGGGCTTCAAAACATTCCCCGGCCGGATGTCTTTTCGATCAGCCTTAAAGACAACCAAGCCCTGTTTTATCTGGCCTATTTCTTTTTTGTCCTTGTGGTGATTGCCTTGTGGCGGCTGATCCATTCACCCTTCGGTAAAGTCATCAAGGCCATCAAGCAAAACGAGATGCGGGCCGGATTTATTGGCTATAACGTACGACTGTTCAAATTTATGGTTTTCACCATCTCAGCCGGAATCGCGGGTCTGGCCGGAGGGCTTTTTGCCATGGCCCAGGGAAGCGCTTATCCGGATGTCATGAGCCTGCATGTATCCGGGTTGGTGGTAATGATGACCTTAATCGGCGGTGGGTTCGTCAGTTTCTGGGGTCCGGTGCTGGGGACCGTTATTTTCTTCCTGGCGCGGGACATACTGGGCGTGCTAACCGAGACGTGGTTGCTGTGGTATGGCCTAATGTTTATCGTGATCGTGATGTTCAAGCCTGAGGGGCTGGCGGGAATCTGGCAGGATCTTACCCATACCAGAGGGGCCAAATCAGCGTCGGTGGAGACGAATTTGATATCGTCAGCAAGGAGATAATTCATGACCGCAACACCTCTGTTCGAAGCGCGCCAGATTCACAAACGCTTTGGGGATCAGGTCGTGCTGGAAGAAATTAACCTGGCTTTTAAAGAAGGTGAACTCAGCGGCATCATGGGGCCGAACGGCGCCGGCAAAACGACCTGCTTTAATGTACTGACCGGCCGCTACAAACCCGACAGAGGGCAGGTCATATTCGCCGGTGAACCTATTACCGGTCTGCCACCACGTGTGATTGCCCAAAAAGGGGTGTCACGCTCCTTTCAATTGATCAATCTATTTGATGAATACTCGGCCCTTGAAAATGTGCTGATTGCCGTGCCGCAGGTGAGAAATTGCGGGTTTAATATGATCCGCAATATCGAGCAGGACACCGCCGCCATCGACAAAGCGGCCCTGGTGCTGGCGCAGGTGGGCCTGAAGGGCAAAGAAAATGAACCATCCGATCAGCTTTCCTATGGCGACCGCCGGGCCCTGGAGATTGCCGTCGCGCTGGCTACCGAACCCCGTATTCTTTTTTTGGACGAACCTACCTCCGGCATGGGTTTAGATGCCATGGCGCGATTGGCCGAGCTGATACAAGAACTCAAGCGCACCTATACCATGATCATTATCGAGCATGATATGAAGTTTCTTTTTGACCTGGCGGATCGAATTTCGGTCGTCCACTGGGGTCAGGTGATTGCCGAAGGAACCCCCGATGAGTTGCGGGCCAACAAGTGGGTCCAGTCATCGAATTTAGGAAAACTGGTATGATTCTTGAGATAGACCAAATCAACACCTTCTACGGCGAAACCCAAGTTTTGTATGATGTATCTCTTGCCGTCGACCGCGGTGAGGTGGTCAGCCTTTTAGGGCCCAACGGCGCCGGTAAGACCACGACATTGCGTTCTATTTTGGGGCTGACGCCGGCCCGACAAGGTGCTATCTCTTTCGATGGGCAGAATATTACCGCCAGCCCCACCCATGAAATCGCCAGAAAAGGCATCGGCTGGGTACCGGACGATCGCCGTATTTTTCCGACGTTGACCGTCGGCCGCAATCTGTCCATTGCCCGCAAGCGCACTCGATTTAAAGCGTGGGACTTGCAAGAGACGTTTGAGATATTTTCGTCGTTAGCGTATTTGATGGACCGTGAATGTGAAAACCTGTCGGGCGGTGAGATGCAGATGGTGGCAATTTCCAGAGCCCTTCTGGGCTCTCCAGGACTAATCCTGTTTGATGAGCCAACCCAGGGGCTGGCGCCCAAAGTGGCCCAGGATGTCATGACGGTTGTCACGCGTCTGAAGAAAGAAAAAATTTCGGTTTTACTCGTGGAACATAATGCGCATAGTGCGCTGGCCGTCAGCGATCGGGTCTACGTCATGGATCTCGGCCGCATTGTGTATGCTGGATCGGCACGTGAATTGCTGGCCGACGATGCCCAGCGCAGAAAACTTTTGGGGATTTAACTCAACCCGGACAGGCCGGAATTGAATACTGAAGATTGATGGTTTCGTAAAAAGTCCTCAAATCGTCATGCCGGACTTGATCCGGCATCCAGAACGTATTGATATTACTGGATTCCGGCTTTTGCCGGAATGACACTAACGCGTAAAATTGGCTTTTTACGTGTTTGTCAAGATTGAATATTGAAGATTTGTACTATCGCTCTCCGAGGCGCAGGCGTACACCCCCTGCGAGCCCGCTTCCAGCCCGCAGGCTTCACGGGCTTACAGGCCGGAAGGAAGGTTTCGCTCTGTCTTTTGTATTAAATTTAGGTGTCAGGCTTCGGATGTCAGGGAACCGAGGTACTAAATCCTGACACCTGAACACTGACACCTTCAGTGTTTTTACAACGTGCTGCCATTTTACTAACAGCTGGTTGTGGCCGTTAAATCCAGAACCCTGAACGCTGAACCGTTGAACCCAAGACACAGGAGAATTCATGAATAACCGATCGTCGCTTCTGGCTGTCAAAAACCTCCGCAAGGTCTACACCCGCGGTATTTTGAACAAACAGGTGACGTTTGAGCTGGAAGCCGATTTTACGATGACTGCGCCGGCGATTGTCGGGATGATGGGTCCGAATGGTTCGGGCAAGACCACCCTTTTTGAACTCATCACCGGAAGCAACCGCCCGAACAGTGGTAAGGTGTATTGCCTGGGACATGATATTCATCAGGTCAAATACCGTGAGCGCGATCGCCTGGCCATTCATTATCACCAATCCTACCAGGTGCGTCATTTTACCCGCACGCGTCCGTCGTTCATGCTCGAATCCGCTGGAAGCTCCTATCCCATGATTCATCTGTTCGACGAGCCGCAGTTCAGTACCCAGGACGGATACATCGGATTTATGTTGGATTTTTTCCATAAACTCTACGATGAAGGGCGGCTTGTATTTGTCTGTCTGCATCCCAATGAACCTGTACATCTCGAGATCATGCAGGAAATCTGCCAAAAATATATTTTCGTCTACAACGGCCGGCTGAGCCACATGCCTGACTTTGAAACGCTCATTGCCAATCCCCAGGTCAGGGATTATTTAGGTCACCTAACCCAAAACCTTGGATAAAAAAAATGACTCATGATAACCAAAAACTTGCGCTGTTGACTGGGGCTGCCGGTGTTCTCGGCAGCGAAACTGCCCGCGGGCTTGCTGCAGACGGCTTTCGGGTGATTATGGTGGATCTTGATCGTAACCGCCTGGATGCGCTGGCACAAGAAATCGGCAGGGGGGCATATCCGCTGGTACTGGATGTCGCTGATCCACAAAAGATGACTGACGCCTGCGCAATGATTCGCCAAGAGTTCGGCCAGGTTTCCGTGCTGGTTAACAATGCCGGTGTGCTTTCCAATCACAAAGCGACTGAAACTGCCAACGATGAATGGCGCCGCATAATGGCCGTCAATCTGGACGGTGCCTTTTACCTCTGCCGTGAGTGGCTGCCGGGTATGAAATCTGATCGATGGGGCCGGATCATCAATGTGTGCTCAATGGCCATGAAAACCGGTGGTCTAACCGCCGGGACCGCGTATACATCTTCCAAAGGAGCATTGGCATCGTTGACGTTTTCGCTGGCCCGTGAAGCCGCGTCGCATGGCGTTACCGTAAACGGTATTGCACCGGCCTATATTAAGACCCCGATGGTGACTGAGCAGCTGACCGAAGAACAGCGCCGTGCCTTACTCGATCAGATACCGGTTGGACGATTCTGTGAGGCCGAGGAGGTCGCGCACGTGGTGCGATTTCTGGTGTCGCCGTTATCCGGTTTTATTACCGGCGAGATTATTGACATTAACGGGGGATTGCATATGGACTAATTAATCCGCCGAAGCTTTTTTCAAATGGTGTAAAAAGTTAAACTTATTTGTATCAAGTTACTGGTAAGTAACCAATATCCAATCGAAAATATTCAATGTAGTATTCGGGAGGATCTACCGATGAAAGATCAGGACTTTAAAAGCCCGCTGCACAAAATGGTTTGCACCAGCGAGACGGATTTGTGGAACGATTCGTGCTCTATTCAAGAATTGTCCTATGCCATCGAACACGGTGCTGCCGGCGCCACATCGAATCCGATTATCGCCGGAGAAGTACTGCACAAGGAAATGCATTTATGGAAAGACCGGATCAAGCAGATAATCCTGGAGATGCCTGCTGCGACTGAGGATGAAGTTACCTGGAAGGTGGTCGAGGAAATTTCTGTAAAAGCCGCCGAGTTGTTAATGCCGGTATTTGATCGAGAGCAGGGCAAGAAGGGGCGTTTGTCCATTCAAACCGACCCCAGGTTTTACAGAGATGCCGAGCGTATTGTTCGGCAGGCTATTCATTTTGATAGTCTGGCACCGAATATCATCGTAAAGATTCCGGTCACAAAAGCCGGAATTGCCGCCATCGAGGAAGCCACCTATCGGGGCGTCAGCATCAATGCCACCGTTTGTTTCAGCGTTCCGCAGTCCCTGGCCGTTGCCGAAGCTGTCGAAAAGGGGCTGGACCGGAGGGAAAAAGATGGTAAAGACATCACTCGCATGGGTCCGGTGTGCACGATCATGGTGGGTCGGCTTGATGACTGGCTGAAGGTGATCACCCATCGTGATGACATTGTTACCGAACCACATTTCACTGAATGGGCCGGTGTGGCCGCTATGAAGAAGGCCTATGGTATATACAAACAGCGGGGTTATCGATTGCGCTTGCTTTCGGCTGCGACCCGCAATCACATGCACTGGTCTGAATTTATCGGAGGGGATGTGGTCGTGAC
>JASFFJ010000227.1:0-10283 GCA_050124355.1 Desulfobacterales bacterium
GCATATGACGCATGTTCGCTTCGTCATCGATGATCAGCAGTCGTCTTTCAATATGCTTGGCTGTCATTTTAATAGATCCAATAGGTTATAATATGTTTCATCATGTCCTGTCTTAGCCCTTTAGTTCGTTTTCTCTGACAACATGTTGTCAGAAAATGAAGGTGTCAGGTGTCAGGGAAAGGAGATGTTAGAGACTGACACTTGACACCCGACACCTGAAACCAATATAAATTATCATCATGTTAGCTGCCCTCAAGAGGCCACTTTTTCCGGGCGACGTCTCGGAAAAAACATAGCGCCTGAGTGGCAAAACTGTTATTTTGAAAAATGTTAAGTATTAAACACTGATGCACTCGTAAAAGCCGGAATTTCAATTTTTATACATTGTAACCCATTGAAATTACCAGCTCTGGAATTTTATTTTTGTGCTTTTTGTGCCTTTTTGCGGCCATATCAACACTAGACGATTAAATTCAACTCTCCTGGGCTGGTTTATGGATAGGCAACGTTATTTTCATCGTAGTTCCCCGGCCAATGTCACTCGTCACGGACATGGTGCCGCCCAGGCTCTCTACAATCATAAAACTGACCGAAAGACCCAGACCCGTCCCCCGGCCGGGATCTTTGGTAGTGAAAAAGGGATCGAAAATATTGTCCAGGTGTTCCGCGGCGATACCCGGACCGTTGTCGACAAACATGATTTTTAATCGGGTAGCTGGATTCTGTGAATCAGGGTCGGCTTTGGTCTCAAGCGCGGTGGTTATTTCCAGCTTACCGCCGGCGTTTCTGTCTTCCGTTGAAATCGCATCCGCGGCATTGATGATCAGGTTCAAAAATACCTGCCGCAGTTGATTGGAATCGGCGAATACGGTGTCGTCTTCAGCTGCCAGTTTAAGTGCTATTTCAATTTTTGATATGAGTGGCTGAACCCGCAAAACACTGGCCGTATCATGGATTAGTTGATGGACGCTGACCGGCGTACGATTTGAACTGGAAGGCCGCGATATCTCCAGCAGTTGCCGTATAATGGTGTTGATGCGTTCGATTTCCGCCTCAGTGCGCTGGATATATTCGTCTCGCTCCGCGGTGGTAATATCCTCTTGTTTCAGCAGCTCCAGATAACCGATAACAATACCGATAGGGTTTCCGATTTCATGGGCCACGCCGGCCGACAATCTACCCACGGAAGCCAACTTTTCAGCTTGAATGATTTCCTTTTGGGCCTTTTTTAATTCCAAATTTGATTTTTCAAGGGACAGAACCGTAGACCGCAGCGTTTCTTTGTCGGCTGAGATGCGCTTGAGCATCTGATTCAATGATTTAGACAGCCGGTTGAGCTCATTATCTTCCTTGCGAACGGAAAATAAAATCTCATCATCTTCCTTGTAATTCTCGGCTCGTTGGGCCAATCTGCCGAGCGGCATGAGATAGAGCTTGGAAATGCGATATATTCCAAAATAGGTCAGAATGGTCAGGTTAATGGCAATGTAAATGAATATGATTTGTTGGGAGTGCCTGAGCGTATTGTAAACTCTTTCGAGCGGCAAGACGATGCTGACGCCACCGACGGTAGCATGGTTGTTTGACAATGGTGCGGATAGTATTAGTTTGGCCCTTTGTTTCCAAAAAATTCCCCATGTGGTACCGAAAAAATGATTTGCTTTTTTTCCGGTAGCCAAGGCCTTTTTGGTGTACGACACAAGTTCTTTTTCTGAAAGTTCCGATTGCCGGCCCAGATAAACCTTCTCGCCGCCTGGCTTCATAAACAGCGCACTCGCGATCTGCGAATCGTTTATCATTTTATTCAACAGCGACTCGGGTTCCAAACCGCTACTTTCTCCGATTCCAGCAGAGCTATTTGGCTGGTTTTCCTGCAAAAATGCCAACAGCAGGTCGGCCCTTGAAACCTCCGAGCGAATCAACTCACGTCTGATGGTTACCATTGACACCAAATTGATCAGAACCATCGCCAACAGTAACAGCATCGCGATATTAATCGCAATTTTAGTTCTCAGCCTCCTGACAAACATTTTCTTATAGACCGGATCCTTAGATTATCGAGAACAAAGCTGTAATTAATGCAATTATGATGCCTAAGTCCATCGATTCCTAAATACGATGACGTATTTACTCACTCAGGACTTAGTGCTGAGTAAGCAATTATGTTGGATTCTATACAGACGGATAGTTCTGCCATAAATTCCTTTTGCACTTATTCATTACCCAGCCAAATCCGAATGAAGGCTTTCGAAATTATTTGGTTGGTGTCAAATATATAACGATTGGAAGCCGTCAAAAATAAATTCAGAACGATTCGCACAAATTCGGTCTTTTAACGCGATTTTTGACATTTTTGTCACATCCGATTTTACGACACATCAGTCGTTCTGAATTTAACTGATTCACCCATTAAAACAGGTGATTCGCCGACCTTGACAATTTAGAATTTGCACACATTATATGTGCAAAAAAAACAGGAGGTAATAGATAAGATGACGGTCAAAACCGAAACCCATGAATTTAAAACCGAGATTAAGCAGCTACTCAACTTGATCATCAATTCTCTCTATTCCAACAAGGAAATATTTCTGAGGGAGCTGATTTCAAATGCCTCGGACGCCATCGATAGATTGCGTTTCAAGGCACAAACCGATGAGAGTATACTCGGCGACGACGGAGAATATATGATCAAACTCACCCGCGACCCTGTCAAAAACACGCTGACGGTCGAAGACAACGGTATCGGTATGACCTATGATGAAGTGCTTGAAAATATCGGCACCATCGCCAAAAGCGGAACCAGCGACTTCCTCGAAGCCATGAAGCTGCTCAACAAGGAGGCCACCCTTACCCCGGAGTTGATTGGCCAGTTTGGTGTCGGCTTTTACAGCTCATTTATCGTGGCGGAAAAAATTACCCTGCTGACAAAATCCGCCAATGGGGATAAGGCTGTGCAATGGGAATCCCATGGTGATGGTGAATTCACCATCACCGAAGCCGAAAAAAGCGGGCGGGGTACGGTTGTTACATTGGCGTTGAAAAAAAAGGAAGAAGGTGACCCGGATTTCACCGACGAGTGGACGATTCGCAACATCGTCAAACAACATTCAGATTTTGTGGCCTATCCGATCGTCATGGATGTTGAGAAAGACGAACCGATTCCCGAGGCTGAACAGCTCAAGGATAAAGACGGAAAACCGATCGGGGAGACAACCCGCAAGGTGATAAAGGAAGAAACTCTCAATTCCATGAAGGCCATCTGGTCCAAAAACAAAAAAGAGGTCACCGATCAGGAATACGAAGAATTTTACCAGCACATCAGCCACGACTGGAATCCACCGCTGGAAAAGCTCCACCTAAAGCTGGAGGGTACCACCGAATATACCGCCCTGTTGTACCTGCCGTCCAAAGCGCCATTTGATATTTTCAACCCGGAATCCAAGCACGGCGTGCATCTTTACTGCAAGCGAATTTTTATTATGGACGATTGCAAAGAACTGATGCCAGAATATTTCCGTTTCGTGAAAGGGGTGGTAGACGCACCGGATCTTAATCTTAATGTCAGCCGCGAAATCCTCCAGCAGGATCATTTGGTTCGCAATATCCGTCGCAACCTGGTAAAAAAGCTATTGGATTTGCTCAAAAACATGGAGACGGAAAAATATGAAAAATTTTGGGAAGAATTCGGCGCCGTGATCAAAGTCGGCGTCCACTCTGATTTCGAAAACAAAAATAAGATCGCCGACCTTCTGCGCTACAAAACCACCAAATCCGACGGCAAATGGCGGTCGCTTCAGCAATATGCTGAAGGCATGCCGCCTGATCAGAAGGAAATTTATTACATCACCGGTGAGAAAATGTCGGCCCTGGTTAACAGTCCCCTGCTCGAACAGCTCAAATCGAAGGATTTCGAGGTTCTGCTGATGACCGACCCGATCGACGAATGGGTAACCCAGGCCCTTGGTGAATATGACGGCAAAAAGCTGAGGAGCGCTGAAAAAGGGGATCTCGATATCGACAAGGTCGATGAAGACAAAAAGGACAAGTATGAGACCCTGTTCAAACATATCCGGGTTCAGTTGGAAGACACCATCAAAGAAGTCCGCCCCTCCACCCGGCTGACCGACTCTGTGGCGTGTTTATCCGGCGACACATATGATATGAGCGGTTATATGGAAAAGATCCTGAAGTCCACCGGCCAGCAGGTACCGGAAAACAAACGCGCCTTGGAGCTCAACATGTCGCATCCGGTGATGGAAAAAATCTTCGGGATGTTTGAAGCGGACAAAGATGACCCGAAACTCAACGACTATATCCATCTACTGCTCGATCTGGCTGTCATCGGCGAAGGCGGCAAGGTGGATGATCCTTCCAATTTTTCGAAAAAAGTGGGTAATTTAATGGCGGGAGTGTAAGGATTGATAGAATCGACAATCGGTATTATATTAGTCCTAAATTGATCGGTTTCAGGTTCAGGGTTCATGGTTCAAAGTTTACAACTTATGGATACTGCTTACCATATCGATCAAGATTTGGAATACCTGGTATACCCATAGGGTGAAACGGCCCTATAAAACATGATGAAGATAGATCCTTTTGTTAAGAACTAATCGGATTTTTCAACCCCGAACGTTGAACCCTGAACCGCTCAACCTTAATAATAACATGACAATACCGGCAACCGAGACGACCAAATCAGGATCGCACCAGAAAAGTGGATCGCATCGCCGGCGCCGTTGGATTGTCAATATTGTGCTTTCAATTGCGCTGATTGCTGCTGGAATTGCCGGTGCCGCCTATATCAGTAAAACAGCGCCCAAAGCGCGCAAACGTCCGCCGGTGAAGCCACTGCCCCTCGTTCAGGTAATCGATGTTCATCCTAAGACCGAACGAATTCTGGTATCGGCCATGGGCACCGTGATTCCAGCTCATGAGATCGTTCTCGAATCCCGCGTCGCCGGGGAAATCGTCTCCATTCATCCTGAATTCACTGTTGGCGGCCATCTACAAAAAGGATCAGAAATTCTGCAAATCGACCCGCAGGATTACGAATTGGCACTCACCCTTGCAAAGGCCAGGGTTAAAGATGCGGAGAGTAAATTAAAGGTTCTCAAGGCCGAGGCTGCGGCTGCAAAGGAAGAATGGCGTGTAATTAACCGCAATCGTACTGGAAAAAACAACAAACCGTCGCCGTTGTTGATCAAAGAACCTCAGTTAACGGCTGCCCAGGCCATGCTGACTGCAGAAAAAGCGGATGTGAAGAAGGCCCAACTGGATTTGGCGAGAACAAAGATTTCGGCACCTTTTAACGCAATAGTTCGGAAAAAGCATGTGGATATCGGGTCCCAGGTTTCCAGCCAGGAACAGTTGGCAGAGCTGGTGGGAACCGATGTGTATTGGATTCAGGCATCCATGCCGGTGGATCGTTTAAACTGGATTATGATACCGCGCAATTCCGGGGATCCGGGTGCCAAAGTCCGAATTTTCTATCGCAACGGAATCGAACTCAACGGCACTGTCATTAAACTCTTGGGAGAGCTGGAGGTAGAGGGCCGCATGGCTCGCGTACTCGTAGAGGTCAAGGATCCTTTGGGGTTAAATCTTACGGAGAAAAAACTCCCACCGCTTTTAATCGGCGAGTATGTGCGCATGGAAATCGAAGGCCGGCAGTTGAAAAACGTTTTCCGAATCCCTCGCACGGCTTTACGCGACAACGCCCGAATCTGGCTGGTCTCAATTGACGGCAAACTTGAAATTCGCACGGTTGAAACATTGTGGCGCGATGCACAGTCGGTCCTGTTGACCGACGGTTTGCAGCCGGGCGAGCAGCTGATTGTTTCGGATCTCTCCAAACCGGTCGATGGTATGCCGCTGAAGGTGGCGCCATAAGTGCGAGGTTGTCTTTACGCTGGGCGACTGCGTAAGGTTTAATGATTTAGATATTTTATGGACCATACCCTAAACAAAAGAGTTATTAACCTGGCGGTTAAATAGAGCATCTGATTTACACCCTCCCGTCATCCCCGCGAAGCCAAGAATCCTGTAATTCAAGGCCGTTTCTGGATTCCGGCTCTCCGCTACGCTGTGGCCGGAATGACAAGCTTAGTATCCGGGTGAATAGATTGCCATGGATTTAAATATACTTTCTTCTGACCGTTATGAAAACTCATCTTAATAAAAAAACCTATCGCGGCCCCATCGCCTGGATGGCCGGCCATTCCGTAGCCGCCAACTTGCTGATGCTGGTGTTTCTGGTTGGCGGGATGATCTTGGGAAGCCGCATCAAACAGGAGGTCTTCCCAGATTTTGAGCTCGATATCGTCAGAATCACTGTACCGTATCCCGGTGCCAGTCCGGAGGAAGTGGAACGTGGCATCATCCTGGCCGTCGAGGAGGCCGTTCAGGGCCTGGAAGGAATCGACGAAATGAGCGCGTCTGCCCAGGAAGGCGTCGGCAGCGTGACGGTAGAGATACTAGAAGGGGAAAATATCCAGCGCCTGGCTCAGGACATTAAAAATGAAGTGGATCGGATTTCATCCTTTCCGGTAGACGCCGAAGAGCCCAAGGTGGTTATCGTTGAGCGCAAGCGTTACGTAATTTCCCTGGCACTTTATGGCGATCAAAGCCAGTGGGTTCTGCGCGAGGCGGCCGAAGATATCCGGGACCGGCTAATCCAGGATCCCGATATCACCCAGGTGGAGCTGGAAGGAATTCGTAATTATGAAATCAGCATCGAGCTCTCTCAACCAACATTGCGGGCGTACAACCTGACCCTCGAAGAGGTTGCTCAGAGGATCGGACGGGCATCGGTGGAACTGCCCGGGGGCGCCATCAAAACTGAGGCTGGCGACATCCTGGTACGGGTCAAGGAACGGCGGGATTATGGGCATGAATTCGGCAAAATCCCCATCATTACTGCCAATGACGGTACCGAAGTGCTGCTTGAAGAGATCGCCGTTATCAAAGACGGATTTGAAGAAACAGACAATTCTGCCACCTATAACGGACAACCGGCCGTCATGATTACAGCCTACCGGGTGGGCGATCAGACACCTATCTCCGTTTCGGATGCGGTCCGGCGGCAGGTTGAAACCATCAATCAAACGCTACCACCTGGACTGGCACTGGATGCCCGCAATGATCGATCTGAAATCTACCGTCAGCGCATGAATCTCATGATGCGCAATGGTTATATCGGACTGGGCCTGGTGTTCATTTTGCTGGCCATTTTTCTGGAAGCCCGGCTGGCGTTCTGGGTCAGCATGGGAATTCCGATTTCGCTTCTGGGATCCTTTCTTTTTCTGCCGGTTGTGGGCATCAGTATCAATATTGTTTCCATGTTCGCTTTTATCATCACCCTGGGTATTGTGGTGGACGATGCCATTGTTGCCGGTGAAAATATCTACCACTACCGCCAAAGTGGGTTAGCCTGGTTTGAAGCCGCGGTGCGTGGGGCCCGCGAAATTGCAATGCCCATTACATTCAGCGTGCTGACCAACATGGTGGCCTTCATGCCCATGCTGTTCGTCCCCGGCTTTATGGGCAAAATCTTCAGACAGATTCCGCTGGTCGTCATCTGCGTATTTGCCGTATCGCTCATCGAGAGCCTGTTTATTCTCCCGGCCCACCTCGGCCACCGTAGGCGTGAGAACCCCTCTGGTCCATTCGGCTGGATCCACAGCCAGCAACAACGCTTTAGCGACTTCTTCATCCGGATGGTGCGAACAAAATACGGTCCGTTTCTAAACCTGACGCTCCGCAATCGATATTTGACGCTATCCGTCGGCATTGTCGTTTTGTTAATAACGATAGCTTACATAAGAAGCGGCCGAATGGGATTTGAGCTGTTTCCCAAAGTCGAATCCGACTATGCCATGGTGACAGCCAGACTCCCCTTTGGCACGGCGGTCCAAAAAACCGAACAGGTAGAGCAAGCCTTGGTCAAGGCGGCCCAGCAGATAGCTCGTGAAAACGGGGACGACAAACTGGTAGAAGGCATATATGCCAACATCAATGGTAACGAGACCAGGGTGCGGGTTTATTTGACGCCGCCGGAAGTACGTCCCATCTCAACCAGCCGGCTGACCGAACTGTGGCGCGAAAGCGTCGGCACCCTTCCCGGTCTTGAGTTTCTTAAGTTCGAATCGGATGCCGGTGGACCGGGCAGAGGCGCCGCCATTTCTATTGAATTGAGTCATCGCCGCATAGAAATTCTGGAAAAAGCCAGCGCGGAGCTGGCCGAGGCCATGGGCTTTTTCCCCAATGTCAAGGACATCGACGACGGCTATGCACCGGGCAAGCAGCAAATCGATTTTCAAATCAAACCGGAAGGGCGCAGTCTGGGATTACGATCGCGGGAAGTGGCTCGACAGATTCGTCATGCCTATTACGGCGCTGAAGTATTGCGCCAGCAGCGTGGCCGCAACGAGGTTAAAGTTATGGTGCGGTTGCCCAGAGAAGAACGCGCATCCGAATACAACCTGGAACAAATGATCTTGCGGACGCCCGGCGGCATCGAAATCCCCTTGCGCGAGGCGGTTGAATTAACACGCGGCCGGGCATACACCACCATCGATCGTCGGGACGGCCGCAGAATCGTCACCGTTTCCGCAGATGTTCGACCCCGCAGTGAGGCCGATCAGGTAACCCAATCTCTGATGGCCGACACATTGCCGATGCTGCAACAGAAATATCCCGGTCTGACCTATGGCTTTGAGGGCAGACAGGCGGACCGACGAGAAAGCATCCAAAGTCTGTTAAAAGGTCTGTTGATGGCACTGGTGGTCATCTATGCCATGCTGGCTGTTCCTTTTAACAGTTTTGTTCAACCCATGATCATCATGATGTCCATTCCCTTTGGTATTGTGGGTGCAGTCATAGGCCATCTGATCATGGGATACAGCCTGAGCGTAATGAGCATGTTCGGTGTCGTGGCCTTATCCGGGGTCGTAATCAATGACTCCCTGGTGCTCATCAATTTCGCCAATCGCGAACGAAGCGCTGAGATGAATGCTGACGATGCCATATACAGTGCCGGAATCCAACGCTTCCGCCCGGTCCTGCTGACCACTCTGACCACCTTTGGTGGTCTGGCACCCATGATTTTCGAGACGTCCAGACAAGCCAGATTTCTTATTCCAATGGCCGTATCCCTGGGATTCGGGATTGTGTTTGCCACCCTGATCACCCTGGTACTGGTGCCCTCTCTTTATATGATCGTTGAGGATTTAAAAAACCTGTTCAGTTCCAGGGATGTGATCCAGTTGGACGTCTTAGGTAAGCCTGAGTAAAATATTATATAATAATTTCAGAATATTGTAATGTTAACAAATAATTGAGCTAAAATTTAAATTGAACTAAAATGAGCTAAAATTATGGTATTCTGTCAATTTCATAAAATCAGATATAGCGTAGCGATTCCTCAAATTCAGTCATTTTAGGCAATTTAGATCACTTTAGGCATTGGTTTTTCCCGCATTATCACTCCGTTATAGCAAGGGACGAAAGCAAAAATTAATATAGCAAGATAAAACTACATCCTATCGAATCTCAATCACCACCGGCAATTTTATCTCAACAATGTCCCCAACCCCAATCCCCTGTGCAGCAAACCAGCCCTGATTAGTTTCAAGTGCGTACCTTACCGGCTGTAGCGAGTGATATCGCTCATTGGTTTGCATTGGCGTCATATCTTGCATGCTTATAATCCTTCCGGAATCATCGAGAAAAGCGATAGACAGAGGAATTTGGGTATCCTTCATCCAAAATGTCCTTTGTCCAATATTCGGATAAATGAATAACATGCCATGATTTTCCGGCAGGTTAGCCCGTTTGGACAATCCGCAGACGCGCGCCTGGGGTGTGGTCGCCAACTCCACTGTCAGCGCATGGCCATTGATGGAAATGGTGGCAACCGGCAATTCAAGCGGACACGCCAATGCCTTTACGGATACAAAGATCAAAATGAGAGACAGTCTAATACAGGTTAGGAGCTTCGATCCAACTGGAAGGTTGGCGTTATGGCGTATTGGAATCATGGGTTTAGAAAATCAAAAGCGATGTATTTATCGATATCAACAAAAAATGGTTGACATGGTTACTATATTTCTTTAGGAGTTTTGGAAAGAGTCAATTCCCTCATTTTTTGTACGTGTTCCTGATTTTCGTATACTACCGTCTGACTTGCTATTCCGAAACTGGCTCGGATAAACCAAAGCTTACTCGTTTTTCCAAAGTTTGTATACCGCAAAAAGTGAAGGCTCCCATGGAAATCAAAGAAATTG
>JASFFJ010000228.1:0-10278 GCA_050124355.1 Desulfobacterales bacterium
TCGGCTGCTTTTTCTACCTGCTGGCCGACTATGGTTGGAGCCATTTCTCAGCGGCCATTCCGGACAACTTTGTCAACCTGTCGGGCTTGACCTCCATTGCCGACGGTGCCCTTTTAAACTGGGCCGGCATCCTGGCCCTGGGAATCGGTGACGTGGTGGCCCTGGATTTTATGGAGAGAATCTTTGCCGCCAAAACACCCGAAACTGCCCAAAAGAGTTGCTTCTATGGGGCTGGCGGCACGGTTATCACCGGTATCGTCTGTTCCTTTATGGGATTAATGGGCCTGACGCTTTTCCCCGATATCGCCGATCCACGCATGATTCTGCCCACCATTGCCCAGGCGCATGTCCCCTTTATCTTCGGGTTACTGGTTCTGGGCGGTATCATTGGTGCCGGCGCTTCAACGGCCGACGGTGGGATCCTGGGGGTTTCTGCGGTACTGGGTCGAAACCTGCTTCAAAGAAACATCCTCATGCCAATGGCGCGGCGCAGAGCAGCTGAAGGAAATGCGGTTGACAAAACAGATGCGGCCAAGGTGATATCCGATCGCAAGCTCCTGGTTATCAGCCGGATTATGGCCATACCAGTGGTGGCTTTTGCCATTTTTCTGGCCATCGTCAAACCCGAACCGGGGATTCTGCTGGTGCTGGCATTTGACGTGGTATTTGCCGGCTGTGTGGTTCCACTGACATTGGGCATCTACTGGTCAAAAGCCAATACACCGGGAGCGTTGGCAGCCATTATTGTCGGCTCAATTCTTCGTCTGTATCTTTTTTATACGATTCCCGAAGAATTGGCCGGTCTGGATACAATGATCGCACCGGTGGTGTCTTTGCTGGTCATGGTGCCGGTCAGTTTGATGACCCAGAAATCCCATCCGCCCAAGCATCATGTCATCACTGAAATACCGGATGATGTCGACGTATTGGCGGGCAGAGCATAATTACCCCTGATTGAGGTAATACTATCGACAGGAATTCTGGTAAACGGTAACAGTCCGCTCCTTTAAGGGAAGGTCTGTTACCGTTTTTTTATTATTCAAAAATCATTGAACCATACGTCTGCGCACCGCCCTGCCAGCTGAGTTTGCCTGTTCCCGATTTTTTGAAATGGGGATAAAATTAGCCTGTCGGCGTGCATTGCATTTACCCGAGTGTTGCGACATTAGGGGTTATTCGGGAAGAAAAAGAAACGCGTCCAGCCAAACCGGCTTACCCTTAATTTCAGGGCTCATGAGCTTAATCGAAAATACTTTTCGTGAGGCCTTTATTTCCAAAGAACCTACAAAATTTTGAGAAAAAAATAGCGTAAATTCAAAATGCAACAGATTATACAAAAAATAAGTAATAAATTTCAGAACGATACACCCGAGTTCAGTATTTTTGGCGCGATTTCTGACACTTCTGTTGCATCAGATTTACGACCCATCAGTAGTTCTGAATTTTGGCGCTTGCATAATATAGAAATAGTCTCTATGATCACGGCTTCGAAACCGTTAACCAGCAACACATAACACCAATTTGAGTTTTGACCCAATCGAGGTTATTTTTTCGGAGCTAAAAATTATGAATATAAAGCGGTCACTTATTTTATTGGCAATCCTGGTGGTTATTTTTGTAGGGGCGGTAATCGCCGTTTATCCCAACTGGCTGTGGTTTAAGAATCTGAATTTCGCCTCCGTGTTCTGGACGATGATCGTGGGAAAATTCGGGCTTGTCGCGGCGATCTGGTTTTTTATGATCGTCATCCTGGCCGCTAATCTTTATATCGCCCAACGCCTAACTCCCGTCGGTAAGCAACGGCCAATGACAGAAATCGGCGGCTTCCCGATCTCGGGCACCGCCCTGGATAATCTTATTTTGGCCGCTATTCTGATCGTCAGTTTTTTTATTGCCGCAAGGGCTTCCGAACAATGGAATATGCTTCTCAGCTTTATTAATCAACAACCGTTCGGTACCAATGATCCCATATTCGACAAAGACATCGGGTTCTATGTATTCTCACTGCCTTTTTATATGTTTATGCGGGAGCAGCTGTTGATTATGTTGCTGTTTGCCGGATTGGTGACGGTTATCTGGTATATAAAAGATGGCGGGGTTCAGATTATCGGTGAATTGCTGCTGGCGGATGACCGGCCAACTTCTCTGCCCAAAGTTAAAATTGCGGAAAAAGTCAGCAACCATCTCCTCGTGCTTGCCGGTATTATGGTTCTTCTGGTGGCCATCGGCTTCCACCTTAAGGCCTATGGTCTCCTGTACTCCACCCAGGGGCCGGCTTTTGGCGCCAGCTATACGGATGTCCACGTTCGAATACCCGTCTTCAGGGCGTTGATGGTAATATCTTTACTGTGGAGCCTTTTTCTGATTTACAATGCGTTTCGGCTCAGGTTGAAACTACTCCTGATCAGCGGCGGAATCTGGGTCGCAGCCATTCTGGTCCTAGCCAATGGTCTGCCCGTCCTGGTTCAGCAAGTTGTGGTTAAACCCAATGAACTGGCCAAAGAATCTCCATATATTGCCCACAACATCGAGTTTACCCGCGAAGCCTATAATTTGAACAATATCAAAGAGGTCGATTTTGAAATCAATGAAGCACTGAGCGCAGAGGAGATCGAAAGCCATGATGTTACCATCCAGAACATCAGGGTCTGGGACGAACGCCCGCTGCTGCAGACCTACCGGCAGATTCAGGCCATTAGGCTTTATTACGATTTTAACAACGTGGATGTAGACCGCTACATGATTAACAATACTTACCGGCAGGTCATGCTGGCCGCACGGGAACTGGTCGTCAATCAGCTTCCGCCCCAGGCCGACACCTGGGTCAACCGGCACCTGATCTACACCCATGGCTATGGTCTAGCCATGAGTCCCGTCAATGAAGTTACCAGCGAAGGTCTCCCACAGCTCATGATAAAGGACCTGCCGCCGGTGGTGGATATAGATCTCAAGATTGATCGACCCGGAATATATTACGGTGAAAAGACTGACGAATACGTCCTGATCAAAACCAGTGCCCAGGAGTTTGATTTTCCCAGGGGCGATAAAAACGTCTACACCGACTACCAGGGCAAGGGTGGTGTTGCCATCGATTCCTTCCTGAAGAGACTTCTGTTTGCGATTGAATTTCAGGATCCCCAGATACTGTTTACGACCTACTTGCAGCCTGAGAGCCGAATCATGTTCAACCGTCGGATCAAGCAGCGGGTGAAAGCGATTGCACCCTTTCTGGCCTATGATACCGATCCCTATATGGTGGTTTCGGGGGGCAGGCTTTATTGGATCCAGGATGCCTATACGATTTCCAACATGTATCCCTATTCCAAACGCTCCAAAAATCCTTTCAGAAGTATCGGGCTCAATTACATCCGCAATTCCGTCAAAGTAATCATCGATGCCTATGATGGAGATGTCAGCTTCTACAAGATCGACGAACAGGATCCTATTCTCAGGACTTACGTTCAAGTATACCCGGATCTTTTCAAACCCCTGACCGAGATGCCGGCGGACTTAAAAAAGCACCTGCGCTACCCTGTCGACAAGTTTGATATCCAGGTGCAAACCTACGCCCGGTACCACATGCAGGACATTCAGGTGTTTTATAATCAGGAAGATCTGTGGGAACCGCCGGATGAAATTTATGGCGACAACCGGCAGATGATGAAGCCTTATTATATTATCATAAAGCTTCCGCAAGAGGAAAAAGAGGAGTTTCTCCTGATGCTCCCCTACACCCCGTCTAAAAAGGACAACATGATCGGTTGGCTGGCAGCCAGAAGCGACTTGCCGAACTACGGCAATCTCATCGTTTATAAACTGCCCAAGGACCAACTGGTGTATGGTCCCATGCAGATTGAAGCCCGGATCGATCAACAAACGGAGATTTCCCGTGAGCTCAGCCTATGGGACCAGCGCGGCTCCCGGGTCATCCGGGGCAACCTGCTGGCCATTCCGATGAGTGATGCGTTTATTTACGTGGAACCGATTTATTTGGAGGCCAAACAGGAAGTCAAACAGCCGGTTGCGGCCACCCAATCCCAACCCGGTGTCAAACCCCAAAATCAGCAGGCCGCAAGACCTGCCAGAGAGGGCAGCACCACCACGGCCTCGCTGCCGGAGCTAAAACGGGTGATTGTGGCTTTAGGCAACCGGGTGGTCATGGAGAGAAGACTTGACATGGCCTTGAATAACGTCCTGGCAGGCGAGAGCGCCCTCAGAAAAGCGGCATCTCCTCCAGTGTCCGTCACCCAAGAAGTCTCCGATCTCGGTACCCAGGCCCTGCAATATTACAATAAGGCCAAGGATTATTTGCGTGAAGGAGACTGGGCAGGCTACGGAAGAGAGCTGGAAAACCTCGAAGGAATTTTAAGACAGTTATCGAATCCGAACGGGAGTGAGGAATGATCCTCCCCACTGAACCGGATTTAGAGCAATGGGTGGAAATTGGTAAAGAATGATGGCCCGGAGGACCCGTCTTTGCTTCGCTACGCCCCGGCGGGCCCAAGTTTTGGCGTAACCCTGGGAGGGATATTTTACTCACAGACTTCCATAAATTAAAAATTTGAAATTTGGTCATTGGAATTTATTTCGAATTTCGAGTTTCAAATTTTGACCAGCGCCTTAGATCATGAGGCACAGCCATTCATCTCTGACTTTAATCAGAGGATCAGGTTTTCAAAGTTAGAATAAACATGGTATCTCAGAATCAAAACGAATCCCAATCGAATAGCCCATCACTGCGCCAGCTGGAATTCATGCGCAGCGTGACGCCCTTTGACACCCTGGCTGCCCCGGAATTGGAGACGCTGGTTTCACGGATGGAAATCGCCTTTTTCCCAAGCGGTCAACATATCGTCAACAAGGGAGACCCACCCTTTCAGTACCTGCATGTAATCCAGCAAGGTTCCGCCGGGATATATCTGACCGACGATCGCGGGGAAAAAATGCTCGTGGATGTCCGCGGCGAGGGTGACTATTTTGGCGGGACGAGCCTCCTTCAAGAGAAACCGGCCATGTTTGAGATTATCGCCCAACAAGATCTCATCACGTTGATACTTCCGGCGGCGGAGCTGCAGCAACTGGTTAAAAAATATCCAGTTTTTCAGCGTTACTTCGGTGCATCCTTGGCTCGCACGATTCAGGCCGTGCGCGAATCAAGCGCATACTGTCAGCCTCGGCTGATCGTGGAGAGTGCCGTTAACCTGGATGTATTCATGACCGGCAAACGTGTCGCTGATCTGATGAGCAAAAATGTGCTGACCTGTGCACCGGGCGTTTCCGTGCAAACAGCCGCCCGGCGGATGGCTCAGCGTCGCGTCAGCTCCATCGTGGTCTCCGGAAACCGGTTACACCCGCTGGGAATTGTGACGGACAACGACTTGCGCACCAAGGTGCTGGCGGCCGGCCTCAACCCGGAAGTATCAGTGACAGCGATCATGAGTCGCCCGGTGCAAACTATCGCCGCTGATGCATACAGCTTCGATGCGCTTCTGACAATGAGCCGTCATGGTATCCAACTCCTCGTAGTGATGGAAGCCGATCGCATGGTCGGTATTATCAGTGAACACGATCTGCAGATGGAAACCGGAAGCTCCCCGCTTCAGGTTATCCGCGAAATCGAACGTGCGGCCTCCCTCAGCAGCCTCGTAAACTTGCGTCCTAAAATCGATAGCGTTCTCGAGATGTTGTTACGGCAGGGAGGTCCGGTCAAGCAACTGGTTTCACTGATCACCGAACTCAATGATCGCCTCGCCCTTCGGATTCTCAAGCTGGTTGAGCATAAGATGGAAAGTGAGGGGCATGGTGGTCCGCCCGGACAATACGGCTGGCTGGCCTTCGGCAGTGAGGGGCGCAAAGAACAGACCCTGCATACCGATCAGGACAATGCATTGTTTTATTCAACTGCGTCCGATCGCGATGACGCCGAATCCCATCGCTGGTTTTTGAAATTTTCAGAGCGGGTGGTGGACAGCCTGGACCGCTCCGGCATTCCAAGATGCTCGGGGGGCGTTATGGCCTCTAACCCCCAGTGGTGTCAGCCGGAAGAAAGGTGGCAGACCAGGTTTCTGGAGTGGATTACCGGGCCCGATCCGCACACGTTGCTGATGGTTTCGATTTTTTTTGATTTTCGCCCCATATACGCCGGTAGCGAATTTCCATATCTGCTGCAGGAGCAAGTGCTCAGGACGATTCGAAATAACCGGTTATTTATTCGCTTTATGGCTAAAATTGCCCTTAGTAATCGTCCACCGCTAAGTCTACTCAAGCGGTTTATCGTCGAAAAAACCGGTGAACATAAAAATAAGATTGATTTGAAAATGAGGGGGTTGACGCCGGTGGTGGATGCCGCACGCGTCCTCAGTTTGGACCTGGGAATCAAGACTCAAAATACCTTTGAGCGTTTAGCGGCGATCAACCGGGAGGGCGTCATCGATGATAGTTTCCATGCCGATCTACAAGAAGCATACGAGTTTATCGTGTATCTGCAGATCAGTCGACACCTGGATGCTCTGGCCAAGGGTGGAGAACCGGATAATTTTCTTGACCCGGCGACTTTGAACAGCCTCCAGCGAAAAATGTTAAAAGAGAGTTTTGCGGTCGTGCGCCGGCTGCAGGAAGCCATAGAGTATCGATTCCAAACCAAGGTTATAGAAATCTAATGCTTGATTTCACCATAGCCCGCTTACGCAATCGCTGGATTAAGAATCGGCTACAAAAATTCGAGCTTCCGCCCCTCGCCGAAACCAATCTGCAAGCCCTGGATCATTTAAGCCTCAAGCAAAGCATAAAAAATCTGCGTTTCGTGGTCCTCGATTTGGAGACCACCGGCCTCAGCCTGACGCGCGACCATGTCGTCAGCATGGCGGCATACCGGGTTATTGGGGGCCGGATCCTGCTGGGGGATACTTTCAATTCCCTGGTCAATCCGGACATGACCATCCCCTCATCCGCTGTTAGAATCCACGGCATTGTGCCGTCAATGGTGGCTCGGGCGCCATTGTTAGAAGAAGTATTTGATCAATTTCTCTGTTACCTCGGAACCGATATCCTGGTCGGTTATCATGTAAAGTTTGATTTAAATTTTTTGAACATCTGTATGCAGCAAAAATTTGGCTTTCCCCTCCAGAATCTCGTTATAGACGCCATGTTATTGTGCCGCAAAATTCTTTTCCCAGGGCATCTCAGATCCTACGCCCTCAGATTTAAAGGTGATCAAGATTTGGATACGGTGGCCAAGCACTTCGGCATTCAGATACACGAACGCCACTCAGCATTAGGCGATGCTCTCGCCACCGCAATGATTTTTCAACAGATTCTGTCAAAATTGGAAAAGACCGGGTCGGGACAATTGCGGGATCTTCTATCTACATAACCTGTTTCTATTCGGTTAAAACCCCTCCACCTGCTTGGGAAAATAATCCTCGCAGGTGCCTTCACGGTGCACATCGGTGGTCGAACAGTGTAACCCGCCACCGAACGGATAGGCATCCCTGAACGGTACCGGAACGATTTCAAAACCGAGTTGGTCCAACTGCTCCATCTGATGAACCTCGCTGGCTTCGACACACACAGTCTTTGGATCCAATACGAGGACATTCATAGAAAGCCAAACGCTTGAGTAACACAGCGGGGGCGGATTCTCGTGAGCCGGCTTGGCAGCTTGCACGATTTCCCAGCCGTTAATCTCAAAAAGCTTGCGGTGCTCTGGCCGGACGTTGCGGTTCGGATTGTTCAGAAGCAGACCCGGCCGCAGGGGTACAAAGGTACAATCGATGTGAATTGGGTAAGGATCCCCCGGGAAATTCATGCGATGGATTCTCAAATCCGGGAAATGGCGCCGCAGCCAGTCAATGCCGGCCAGATTGGCGGTAAACCCATGCTGCACAACGATGTCTTTACCCATCCGTGCCAGTTCAGCGGCATCAAAAAGGGGCTCCACCTCGGTGGTCACAAAATCTTTGGCAGCTGTTAATTTCAGCCGATCCTCGATGGTCATCACCCGGCTTAGATAGTTTTCTTTGTAGGACGCATCTGTTAACCGCGGTTTGGGCGCCGACTCCCAGCGCATGTTGGGATCTTCTTTGAAATACTGCTCCAGCAGCGGTCGATAGCACAGGTATTCAAACCAGCGACAGCGGTAGGACATGGTGGCTTCAACCATTTCATTACCCACGGTTGCAATTACGTCTCGGGGCGGCATGCAGCCGAACATGGACTGGGTTTCAAAATCCGGGGTCTTGACCGGCTGGCTAAAATCGAGCGGTATCGGCCGATCTACGCGAATACCTCTTTTTCTGAGAATATCGGCTAAATTGTCAAGTTGAAGGTTGGCTTTGTCCACCGTATCTTGTGGCCTCGGCCCCCATTTGCCCTTCATATCGCTGTCGAGTGGGACTTTACACTCCACCGCCGGTTCCGGAGGCGGTATCATGCAGCCGTCGGCAATCCCGACGATGACATGTTTAAGTGGATCCCATTCATTCCATGAATTTACAATCGTTTTCCCCTCGGCCACCATAGTTGGACCTCCTTTATATTGAATTGAACCCTCTCAATTTATTGGATTGTCTTACGGTTTTCAACCCTGAACTTTGAACCCCTGGCCCAGACCCGACGTTAGGTTTCTCAATTATCTATATTTAAATTTGGGAACCTGACACGGCCATAAAGAGTCTTATGTGTCGCGCCAGGGCGGGCCTGAACCCTTCAACCTATATCTTATCAGGACAACTCCTCCATGATTGCCCCATCTACTCGGAAAATATAGGCGATTAATGCCGCCCTGATCCACATGCCGCAACGCTCCTGACGCCAGTATGCCGCCCGCGGGTCTTTGTCGATTCGAATATCAATTTCGTAGCGCCGTGGCAGTGGATGCATAATCGCGCAATGGGTTTGGATCATGGACATATGGTTCATCTTAAGATGAAACTCCGGAAAAGTTTCAGCTTCACTGGTTGAGTCCGTGGCATACTCATTCTGAATTCTGGTCATGTAAATAGCGTCAACTGCAGGCATGATACTCTCGAAATCTTCGGTTTCTTTAAATGGAATGTCGTGTTTATTCAAGAACTCTTTGATATCGTCTTTCATTCTGAATACTTCCGGTGAAACATAGATCAGTTCAATATCTTTATAATTTTTCATCAGATAGCTTAAAGAACGCACGGTCCGGCCACGTTTTAAATCACCGACCATCGCAATTTTCTTACCGTCCAAGCCGCCGATGGTCCTGAACTCTCGTTCCAGGGTATAAATATCCAGCAGTGCCTGGGTGGGGTGCTGATCGGGCCCTGAGCCTCCATTTAATACCGGCACCGGATACTCGGTTTGATTCAAGACCCAGGCGGTCTTTTCGGCGAAACCTGCTTCCGGATGTCTCGAGATAATCAGATCGACATAACTGGCGAATGTGCGAATGGTATCTTCCGGTGACTCACCTTTGACTTCGGAACTGGTCGAGGTACCCCGGATCTCGGAGGTGGTTAATCCCAAAATATGACAGGCATTTTGAAATGATAAAAACGTTCGTGTGGACGGTTGAACAAAGTAAAGCATGGCCCGTTTGTGGGGCAACAGGTGCCGGAGTTTACTCTGACCCACTTTGGTCTTAGCCAGCAATCGGATCGAATCGGCGAGGCTACAAAGATAATCCAGAAACGGCCTGTCAAACTGCTGAGCGTAGATGACATCATATATGCGATCCTTTCTCCTGAAACTCTCCACTTTTACATCTACGGGTTTGGTGAAAAATTCTTCCCATCCTTCGAATTCCTGCTGAGTTTGTTCGGCGTACTTCTCCATTTTTTTCTCCTGATCGTTTTTTTAGATTGGATTTACCTTAGCGCTGCCTGTCATCTCTATTGGAAGGCGAATATGATAGAAAAAGATAAGAGATGAATCTAAAAATCAGCGGCCACCAGCAGAGGTGGCCCGGCACCCTCCAGGAGCCATCCGCATACACCCTGCTCTGCTGATGGTCGCTGATTTCAGGGCCCCTGACCCCAATTGGAAAATCTTCTCGGGAAGCCCGGATATCTAAAGAACCTACAAAATTTGTAGTAAAAATATGCGCAAATTCAAGATTCTTCTGATTTTATCAAAATAAATGGAAAGATAACCCAGAAAAAGTATTATCGATATCCTTTATAGTAGTTAGAGACCTGAAATTAAAAAATTCAGAACGATTTTCCCAAATTCAGTTTTATTGACGCGATTTCTGACGCAGCTGTTGCATCCGATTTTACGACACATCAATAGTTCTGAATTTGGTAACTA
>JASFFJ010000229.1:0-10276 GCA_050124355.1 Desulfobacterales bacterium
CGGCCGTCGCCTGCAAGGTGGCCTTCACAAACCGGCGCACCAAATCCGGGTTATCCTTAACCAGATCTTTGTGGGCCACGATAGAATATCCGGGCTGGTAGACACCGAAATTTGCGTAATTGAAAATGACCGGATCCTCGCCACCGTTGGCCTTGATCTCGGCTGGCTTGTCGTCGATGCCGCCCAGGATACAGGGGGCTTTGTTCTGCAGATAGCTCGGCACCAAAGCCGCTTCGGCCACGTTAACGATCTTGACCTTGCCTGCGTCCACACCGGCGTTTTTGAGGGCCACCGGGAAAAAGGTGTTCACGCTGGCTGCCGCCGTGGTCATCACCTGTTTGCCCTCCAGATCCTTTATTTCCTTAACACCGGAATCCGGCCGGCAGAGGCAGGCGTCCGCACCCGTGGCGTCGATGGTGGCCACTGAGATCACCGGGGCGTCCTTAGCGGCCAAATTCATCATGGTCGAAGAGGAGGCGTAGGCGAAGGTGTCATTTTTGTTGGCCACCAGTCGAACCGCGTTGCCGGAACCATTGCCTTGTCGAACGTCCAATGCAATGCCTTGTTCCTCGTAAAAGCCCTTGTCTTTGCCGTAGTAGAAAATGCCATGGGAACCGTAGAACAACCAGTTGGTTCTCAGGGTGACCTTGTCCATGGCTTCGGCCGGTCCGGCTGTGATAAAGGACCCGGCCATGAATGACAACACAAATACGCCGATAAGGATACCAAATGGGATTCTTCTGCTCATGTTTCCCTCCTTTCTGTTGTGGGCAGAGTTGCCCGGTTAATGCCTAATCCGGCAAAGCCGGAATTGAATATTTAAGATTGAAGATTTGTGGTATCGCTTCGCTATACAGGTTTCAGGATTCAGGGAGTTGAGCGTTAAATCCTGAAACCTGAACACTGACATCTGACACCTTCGTTTGCTTATAACATGTTGTCAAAAAAAACTGACTAGAGATCTAATCGGTTTCGAGTACTTTTTCGAAAAAGCCTATCATTCATCGTTCCGCTCCGTGCCGATGGGCGTGGGCAACGGCAACCCATATCGTTTGGTCAGCCCGACCAGTGATTCGGTCACGCCGGGGTACAATGTCAGGCCGGATCGCAGGGCCTCATCGCGTCTGATCATTTCCCGTTGGCCCGGCACGACGATTTCAGCTATCCCTGGCCTTTTTTCTCCGTTTAGACAGGCCGAAACCAGCCAATCGACCTGAGCCTGGAATTCTTCCATGGGCAGGAAAGCCTCCGGTCGGATTACCTGGACCGTGACAGCCGCACCCCAGGTCGTCGGCTTCTGCGGGCGGCCGAAACCGCTCAATCCCTGAGTCAGGGCCTCGACCATCAGCGACAATCCGTATCCTTTATGCCCGTGATCCAGTCCGCCCACCGGCAGGATCGTACCGCCCTGGGGTGGGCCGAAAACGGCCGGGTCGTCGGACAGTTCGCCCGCCGGGGTGAGCAGCCATTTTCCCGGCAACCGCTTACCTTCCCGATGACTGCGTTCGCAGAGTCCAGCCGTGGTGATGGACGTGCTCGCATCCAGCAAAATAGGCCAGGGTTGAGCCGGAATGCCCACGGCGATGGGGTTGGGCGTCATTAGTGCGCTCACGCCGCCGTAAGGCGCGACGTGGGAATCGGATGGGTCCGAGGAATAGATCAACATGATGTCGCCCCGTTCGACCGCTGCCAGTAAGTAGTGGCCCAAGCATGCGATATGGTGGCTGCGTCGGATCGTAACCAAACCGATGCCGAATTTTGCCGCCCGTCGGGAGGCCTCCAAGCCCGCTTCCCGGGTCAGCCAGATCCCCGGCAGGTAACGGCCATCCCAAAGGGTCGTGGCCCCGAAATCGCTAAGCACCTCCGGATTCCCTGTCGCTGTCATTTCACCGTTTTCCAGTTCGTCCACGTAGCCCGCTAAAAGCGCCAATCCGTGGGTTGTGGCCCCCATCAGATCCCCTTCCAAAAGACCGTTGGCCACCGCAGCCGCCTTTTCCTGTTCCAGCCCGGCCGCAATCAAGATCTGCCGGGCCAGTCCGTCCAGATCCGCCGCCCTGTACTTTTCCATTTTTTCGTTCATGTTCCCCTAGTGTTGCTGCGCTCGGGTTTGATCGGCTTCGGTCGGATTCCGGCAGTCGCCTGCGGCCGGATTGAAATATCCATCACTGATGTAACTTTCCATGTGTCCCAGGGCCTCGGACCGGGTCGGATCGCCGGCAGCCGCACAAGCTACGATACGGGTGATTTCCTCTGCTGCCGCTTGCAGTCCATCCGGGCTTTCGATGGCGATCCCCGCGTTCACGTCCATGTCTCCCGCCAGGCGTTGGTACATCGCACTGTTCGAGGCAACCTTTATCACCGGTGATACGGCCTGTCCGACCACACTGCCCCGGCCGGTGGTGAAAACGATCAGATGGCAGCCGCAGGCGGCCATGGCGGTCACACCATGGGGATCGTGGATGTTGGGAATACCGTGCCTCAAATCGGAGTCGTAAACCGTGTCCAGGAGATACAATCCGGGTCCCGACGGTTGCCGACCCGGTATCAGGACGCCGTCCAGCGGCCGGGTGCCGCACTTGGCATAGGCGCCGGCGGATTTCTCCTCGATGGTGGAAAGCCCCCCGGTGATATTTCCTCCGCCGAAACTGGCATGTCCCAGCCGGCGATGGTAATCCATGGCCTTTTGGATAGTGCGCAACACCGCCTCGCCGACTTCCGGTGTGCGGGCCCGGGAGGCAAAGTGCATCTCGCACCCGAACAGCTCGTTGGTCTCTTCGATTATAGCCGTGCCCCCGGCGTCGATCAGCCGGTCCGTGAACAGCCCCACTGCCGGGTTGGCCGTAATGCCGCTGAGGGCATCCGATCCGCCGCACTCCAGGCCGATGATCAGATCGGCGGCCGTCATCGGTGCACGTGTGGTCGCTTCCAGCCGGGGCAGGAATTTCGATATGAGGGCCTGGCCCGCCTCGATGCTCTTTTCCGTGCCCCCGCTTTCCTGGATCACAATGGAATGGACTTCCCGGCCTGAGGCCTGGACAGTCGCCAGAAGATCCGATCGCCGAAACTCTTCACAGCCGAGGGACACCAGCAGGACCGCGCCCACGTTCGGGTGGGTGAGTAGTTTCTCCATTAGCTCATGGCCGAAATCACTGGGGTAGCACTGATCGAAACCAATGAGCTGCACTCCCTTGAGCCGGAAGGGCTCTGTGATCCGGCGGGCCACGTGTTCGGCACAGTAAACCGTGTAGGCCACCACCAACCAGTTCCGGACGCCCCGCCGGCCGTCCGTCCGCAGGTAGCCATCGAAGGTAGTGGTTAGAGGATCCTCACTCATAATGTTCCTTTACATTGTCCATGTAGACGCTCACAACGTTGTGCATGTGGACGTGCCCGCCCCTTGGAATATCGGATTTGGCCTGGCCCACGGGCATACCGTATTTGAGGATATGTTCTCCTTGCGGAATATCATGCCGGGCGATTTTGTGCCCATATGGAATCCGGTCCAGGGCCGTGACATCGCCGTCGCCGATCTGCAGGGATTCGCACGGGGCGATTTCCCTCAGGACGACCGCAACATTATCCTTTGGATTTAAAACGATGGCATCCATAGCCCCATTTCGGTACGATTTGCGGCAAAGGTCAACCGTCCACGACACCGGGTACGCCGCAACGGATCATCATTTCGCGGGTCTCTTCCCGGTATACCTGGCGGATATCCCGGGTGGGCGGCCGGCAGCGGCTGGAGGGCAACCCCACCAATTCCATACATAATTTGTCCAGGTAACCGTCGCCACTGGTATACTCTGATTCAATCCGGCTCCACAAATGGTAAAAGGGCATGACGCCGGAAATCATATCCGCCTGGACCGCTTCGTACCGCCCGGCCTTCAGGTCGTCAAGCATCTTCAAGGCAAACTCCGGCCAGTAATTGCAAATGTGCATTTCGATCGACCGCGCTCCCATCATCCAGCTCATGCTAAAAAGAAGGTTGTTGTCGATGATGGTGAACCGGTCGGAATATCGCGAGCAAACCGTCTCGAACTCCATGGCGTCCGTTCTCGGGGTGGCCCATTTCAGGCCCACCACGCTCGGAATCTCCGCCAGGCGGTCCACCATGTCGCAGGAGACATTGGTACTGGTCCAGAAAGTGTTGTAAATAATGATGCCCACTTGCGGCGCCGCTTCAGCCGCCGCCAGGATGAACTCGTAAAAGTCCTCTTCCGTGTGGCTAAAGTAAAATGGCGGGGATATTTGCACGAAATCGGCTTCCAGCTTGCCGGCGGCCTGGATCAGTCGGATCAGCTCCCGGGTGCTCGTGGTCTGGGACCCCATAGCTACCGGTACCCGGCCGCCGGATTCTTCTATTATCGCTTCGGCCACGGCCAGCCGTTCGTCAAAGGTCATGGTGGAAAAATCTCCCGCCGCGCCGCCGGCCAATAAAACCGCGTTGTCGCCGTTGATGCCGTGCTCGATCAGGAATCGGACGTGGCCCCGAGTTGCTTCGAGGTTCAGTTCCAGTTCCGGGTCACTAAACAAGGTCGGAACGGTTACATAGCAGCCTTCCAGACGTTTTTTCAAGGTATCCCTGTCCATAAGCATATCAAATATAGCAAATCCGCGATCAATGCTATTCGATTTGCGTCAATTAATTTATATTTTACGACAATATTTATCATCATCTTTTTATGGATAATTTTCACCACCGGCTGGCAAACATTTTTTTGGATCCGTGCGTGAATAACCGCGGCCGTTTCCGGCCCGGATAAGTCTTGCGAAAAAACAGGAATTGTTGAATAAATAAATTATACCCGGCCGGTTCCGGGCCACTGATTTGTAGAAATTTCCTATGGCTGACAATAAAAAACAAATAACCGACGTCGAATACATCCTCCGTCTGGCCGAGGATATCAACCGGCCGCTGGATCTTCTTTTTTTTCTCCTACCAGGATTCCCCATCTACGCCTTGATCCCGGCCATTGAAAGTCTGCGTATTGCCAACCAGAACAAAGGCGAAAACCTTTTTCGCTGGAAATTGACGGGAACCGGTCCACCTATCGTTCGAAGCTGTGCAGACATAACCTTGAGCGTGGAAGGCAGTATCGTGGACCACGCGATCCCTGACATGGTCCTTATCTTCGCCGGCAACGAGCCCACCCAGGGACTTTGGCCGGCACTCCTCCACTGGTTGAAGGCGGCCGACAGGGCAGGCTGTTTTATCGTGGGCGTAGACACCGGTGTCTTTGCCATGGCCGAGGCAGGGATTCTCGATGATCACCTTGTGACGCTCCACTGGGAAGCGACACCCTTGTTCCGCGAGTGCTATCCCGACATCCGGACAACGGAAAAACTCTACCTTGTTGACGGCAACATCATCACCTGCGCCGGCGGCATGGCTGTTCTGGACATGATGCTCGAAATAATACGGTTACGGCACGGAGATATCCTGGCCCATGTAGTGGCCAACGGCTTTGTGTACAGCCGTTGGCGCAAGGCCAATGATTCCCAGCGCAGCCGTGGGGACCTGATCATGCCAAATAACGCCACCGCCGCATCGGGTGATATGATTTCCACCATACTACAGACGATGGAAGAAAATTTGGCTCCCCCAATCACCCCAACCGAGCTGGCCGACCGCTTCAACATGTCACGCAGAACGCTTGAACGACGCTTTCGCAAGTACGTGGGAGACAGCGTGGGGCATTACTACATGCGTCTGCGGATTGATATGGCCCGAGATTTTCTGTTTTACAGCGACATGGACGTCACTTCCGTGGCCATGGCCTGCGGATTTTCTTCTCATTCCAACTTCACCCGCGCCTTTAAAAGCGTCATCGGCATCACCCCTACTGAGTTCCGGCGTCTGTGCCGGACAGACCGCATCAGTCCATACCGACCCCGAACAAGGTACCACCTGGAAGGGAAGCCCTGAATTGAAAATGTTTTTCAATTATCTTAAAGATACAATTGCTGGGAAAAGTGGAGAATGTTGGCCGACTATAATAGCTCAGTTCCTGTCCACCTCAAGAAATCAATGTTGACAATCAAGCCCGCTTCCGTTAACAGGATGGGGTAATGGTCCTGTTTAATTGATGCCTCAATATTTGGCGCCAAAAATAATGCCGATACAAAATTGACCAGTTTCGAATCATCCGCATTGGAAAAGCAAATTCTTTAATACAGAACCTATCGCAACAATGCAAAGAGAGGCCTTTTATGATCGTAAAAGTATTTATCAAAAGAAAATTTCAGGAAGGCAAAGAATCCGATGTATTGCAATTGCTTAAACAGATGCGTGCCAAGGCAATGGATTATGACGGCTACATATCCGGCGAGACGTTGATCAGCACCACCAACCCAATGGAAGTAATGGTCATAAGCAACTGGGAAAACCTGGATTGTTGGGCCGAATGGAGAAATAGCCAAAGCCGGGCGAGCATCGATTCCAAATTGGAAAGGCTACAGGACAAACCCACTGAATACGAGCCTTTCGTCTATAGCAAATACTGGCTTGCTATCAAAGAAGAAGGATGGGAAAAGCGCAAAGAAGGCACTTGGTAAGGATCGTTCAAGAATAAAAATCCAAGCATCGATTCCGAGGGCATTGCGCTAATTTCACCAGCTATTTTTTAATACAAAACATTTTCAGCTAAATTGTCTTCTTCCGTAACGATGATAGAACTCATCCAGGATACCTATAGAGGTCTGCGCCTCCATTCATGCTGGCGGATGAGTGCGTAGCACAAATCTCCTTGACGATCGCCCTGGATGCTTAATTTGTTTGGACGCCCTCGGTCGATACCGTTCCCTTATACCAAATATCGGGGCGCGTATTCCCTTCACCCACTGGATCCCAGTTTTCTTCTGGAGGATTTGGGCCCTCATAGCCCGGTCCTCCCCAGGTGCCTTTTCCGCGGAGATTTTTCAGCTTGCCTATGCCTCTGACGATATCCCAGTCGCCAGCCCAGCCTCCATCAGGAGATGACTTTTCACCGATTAAATGGATGACCAGGGAGCCCGATTTACCATCCACGATCCCGGTAAAGGTGCTGAACAGATCGACGGTCATAACGCCAGCTTCATCAACGATGACGATGAAGACGGCATGCGCATTGCCTTCAAAGCTTCCCGTCCACTTTTCGTGCTCTAAGGCATATAGGATCGTCCTTCCGTGGGCTTTTTCCTGATACACGATTTCGTAATTGTAGTCAAAAGTGCCTTCCACGCTCTGGGAATGCGCTACGGAGATCAAAAACGGACACAGAAAGGTCCCAATGCCCAACAGAAGCTTGAATGATATTTTTTTTCTCATTGTATTATCCTCCTTCATTTCAGCAATTAATGAATTTAGAAAGATACATGTCAATAAAATTCACACTATAATATGAAAAAATGCCCCGCCGGAACGAAGGGTGTCAAACAAATTCCGGCGCGGCTGAAAGGCTACTTTGACATCATGCAATCACGGTATATACTGGGTTGAACTGCTAAAGATGATGTTTGAGAAGCAAAAATGAATAAAGGCACGACCAAAGCAATTGCTATTGCATTTAGAATATATTTAAGGTGATTGGATTTTTCTTTCATCTTCGCCCCCCTCCTTCTTCAGTTTTTAGATTGAAAGATTTGATAGAGCAAAAAAATGCTTCTAAAAAGTATAAAACGCTCCCAAAGTCATTCGCATCAGCATCTTCCGGAAACCCTTATCCATGACTTTCTCCGGAAAAGAAAAAGGTTAAAAGTGACTAAATTTTAAATGTAGCTTTCAGTAGGTGAACTTCGAACCGCGATGAGACTCAGCTCAGAACAGGATTTCGAATGAGATTAACAGTCGAATGAGAGGAATTCAGCGTTGCGCTTCCGGACAACAAGAGATGGTTGGCTAATAATTTTTCTATATGTCTATTAAAATTTGTCTTCAGTGTCAAGGACTTATTAAAAAACTACCTTGTAATAATAAAAATCGCCGACCCATATGAAGGTAAGAGTTTAGATTTTCTTCCATTTATTTCTACTCGACTTTATATAGGCGTGATCTGCACAATTTAGTCCTGGCCAAGGTTGACACGCAGCCACAGGCTTTAAATAAAAAATGTCGTTATGCAGATGTATTTGGATTATGTCTATCTGAGTTATCCATATCTCGAGGTTCATGCTTTTATTTCCTAAATATTCAAATGTAAGAAGGATGGCGATCTCATTGTGATGTTTGGTAATAAAATAGTTTGTCTGTGTATCGACGTCTGGATATTTAGCTGATGGTCCCATACCTCCAAAGCAACCCGCAAGCAAAAAAAATGTGCTAAGCCCTTAAAAAATTTTTTATATCGTATCCTTTCTGGAAAACTTTTGCCCCAAAAACGTACATGAATTTGGGGCAAAAGATTCCGATGAATTTTACTCTTCGTCTTCCAATGATGGAAGTGTTATGTACTGCATGCCACGTAGCATGAAACTATCTTCAAACACACGCAGCTCAACACGAGCGTTTCTGCCTTGGTATTCAGCAGGTACAGTAATTTTGATCTTGTCGGGAATGACAGTGCCGTCTTTTTTCACTATCTCATAAGGCGGATAGATCTTTTCCTGGTATTCCAAACCAGTGTTGTCGGCATTGAACACACGCATACGAATGTGGTTGTCACGTAGATCGAAAGGAACTTTGACCTTAACGATCATGTCACCACTTTTCGTGATACGCATATGTTTCACGACAGGAGGCTGAACAACCTGAGCATCCTGTTTACAGGGTAAGGTTAAAGAGGTAAATGGCTCAACATTTTCATCCCAATGGATGAACCGAACAGGATTCCCATCAGTACCATACATTGTGTAGGTTACATTGGGTCCAATAACCGCATCATGAGATAGCCATGCACCAAAGTCACGATTGAGTTCATTTCCCCATGGGTAGACTGCTGGTTTCGTAATTTTAATAACACTTTCAGCACCATCTTTCCCGCCAGAGATCGATATCTCAGCAAAAGCAATATCATCAGCCTTTGCATTGAGGACAGTTGCTCCAATATACCAACCGTCTCTCATATACTGAGTTTGAGAACCAGGATGAGATTCGTGGTAGGTCCGTATGTCGATCCAGCTTTCAGGTCCGTATGTGTCCTCTCCCAAGAACAAGTCTAAAGCCATTGCCGGAACTGCAAACAGAACCAGCACCAAAACCATTGTGATCATTCCTTTGAAATCGATCTTCATAACATCTCCTTTTAAATGTAGATTTGGAGTGTGGGGATCTAAAACAGTAGACCCCAGTTTAACAGGTGTTGCATCATCGATATCCACAAATTGGGAAAAGTTGGCATCTTTATGAATTAATACCAATTTACTTTTTTTTATTAAGTATCTTCATTTCATATTCCCATTTTGTTCAGGCGAATTATTTATTGAATTAGTAGATAAGTGGAAGAGATTCAGCAAGAGATATGCCAAACAGTTGAAAATATATTTTATCATAAAAATTCAATGACTTATTGAAAAGATGAAAACAGGGGAAACAATGAATATGAAGATCGCTTAATTAAATTGAGGTAAAAAGTTCATATGATATTTTAGTGATTGTGTTATGGATCTGCTAAGAACGGTGGTAATAGCGACGAAAAGGTAACCCCCTGAAGGGCTATCAGGCTATTACGGCAGCATGCAGAATACAGCTGGAAAAAAGGAAGTCGAGGGGGTTCAGGGACGATTCACGAGGAACCGCCCCTATACGCCCCAACCGAGGCACAGTGTCACTATGCGTCTCGATTTCTAATATCAGCGGATTGTGTCGACGGTTAGGCGTTTAGCTTCAAATTGTTCTTCGACGATATTTCGAGAAAGGTTCAGGATCGAGATAGATACTATTCACATGTATTATTTTGATTATAATATGTTCCCTATAATCATCCCGCTATTGGCTACATTGCTATATTCAGAAAATTTATTATTTAAAAAGTATTCGATTTTATATTGTTTTGCATCAATTCCCCTTTTGACCATTTCTTTTATAAGCATTTCCTTGTTCTTACTTAAAGAATTCGCCTTCTTAAGTTTTGCGGCCGCACAGTTTTGAAGATGTACTGATTTTGATCCTTTTAATTGAGCTTTAGAATGACATTTAGAGATCGTCTCACTTATCACTTATGGATGGTTTGTAGAAGAAAACGGGGGAAAGACTGCAGATCTTGATAAAAGCACTAGAGGATTGTTTAGAGGAGCTCGGATTTTTTCAAAGCAAAGCTCGTTTTTATATGCCAGATATCACAATAATATTAAAACAAGT
>JASFFJ010000230.1:0-10180 GCA_050124355.1 Desulfobacterales bacterium
GGGCAGCGGAAAACTGTAGATGGCCTCAAGATCTTCTTGGTTGCCGTTATAAAAAGTCTGGCTGACCTCGGTCATGGCAAAGCCGTTATTGATGACCACATTGACATGATGGTCACGGATCCTGATAGGCTGATGGCTGGCGCCGATGGGGGTAAGAATCCCGGCGGCCTGACTCAGTGCCGGAACCATCCCTAACAATAGAAACAGAGTCATAAAAACGATTCCTTTTTTCATGTTGCACCTCCTGATCCGGATAACCCGGAGATTTGAAATTCTATTCGCAATCGTTCTGAAATGTATTCTTATTCACTATTCCAATTGGGAAGAAGCCTTTTGCTGCTGTCGATCGACACTTCATTGAATGAGCAACACATGTGCCAGAAATTGAACTGATAGACGATATCAAAATTAAGTACTTGATAAATTAAGACATATTAAAATTTTGGATGGAATTTAGAAGTAAAACCAAAACAAGTCAGTCAAGAAAAAAGGTGCATTATTTGCATAGCAATATTCATAAAAAGTATAGTCAGTAGCGAGCAATGACAATATTTTCGATAATGCATTGAATTATATATAACTACGTACTAAAATGGTGTTGTTAATATGGTGAGTAAAAATCAGTGTATATCATTTTTGTAGTGATAGAGCTGCTGGATGGTTTGTTTTAGTAATAAATACGTATACTAATAAAAAATTAGGTGTGTTGTTCATAATTTGCACATGCGAAATCAGCGACCACCAGCGGGACCGGGGGTGTGAGGATGACGCCTGGAACGGGCCGGGGTCATCTCTGCTGGTGGCCGCTGATTTTTTAAAAGGATCGTATAATGGCTATTTTAAATTCGCCGGAACGCGCTTTTCTGACATCCGTGGTCAGGGTCAGCTATGCCAATCCGTTTCTTGCCGAGCGCATCGAGTACGAGCGGGAAACCCTGGGAGCTGATTTTGACGAATCACATGCCGATTGGAACCTTTTGGGGGACGATCCGGAAAGCCATCAAATCAACACAACCAAGATAACTCAGCGAGCTTATCCCATTATTGCCACGTTCCAGGCCCAATTAAATAAAGGAGCGGCCGCAACCGATCAGGAAATTAAGCTTTATGAAGATACGGTTCTTTTTTTGCTCTTTTATAATTACGCTCAGAAGTTTAAAGAAAGCATTATCGACCCGAAAAAGGGCCGGATCTATGACTACTTTGAAGAGTTCTACGATTACTGGTCATTCTTTTTTGACTTTCCTGGCTACAACCTGCCACAGAAACAAGAGGCGGCCCACATTTTTGCCTGTTCCTTTCAGGTTCGTCGCGCCTTCTATTATATTTTCAGGGCCATCATCGGACGTTCGTCCGTGGCAGCGAATTTGCGGGCTATGGTATGGACCTCGATCTTTACCCATGACATGCGCCGGTACCGCCGCTCCTTTTATAAACGCATGGGTGATTTTACGACATTGATCATCGGGCCGACGGGATCTGGCAAGGAGCTTGTTGCCCGGGCCGTCGGCCTATCGCGTTACATCCGGTTTGACCCCAAGTCTTTAACCTTTGAAAGAGATTTTTCAGAAACCTTTTTTCCTATCAACCTTTCGGCACTGCCCTTGACACTGGTCGAATCGGAGTTGTTTGGCCACCGGCGTGGGGCCTTCACCGGCGCATTGGAAGACCGCAAGGGATGGCTGGAGGTTTGCCCGACGGAAGGCAGTGTCTTTTTAGACGAAATTGGGGAGTTGGACGCCCTCGTCCAGGTAAAACTGCTCAGGGTCATCCAGGCACGGACATTTCAACCCTTGGGATCAACTAAATCCCAAACTTTCAAAGGCAAGATTGTGGCGGCCACCCATCGCGACGTCCACACCGCCATGGAACAGGGAGAATTCAGAAGGGATTTTTATTACCGGCTGTGTTCAGACATCATCACGACACCCTCTTTGCACCAGCAAATCCAGGAAGCCCCTGAGGTGTTATGGGATCTGATCGGTTATATTTCCCAGCGGGTGGCCGGTCCGGAATGGGAGGCGGTTGCCGGGGAAGTGCGATCCTGGATTGGAGAACACCTTGGTATGGAATACCCATGGCCGGGCAATATTCGTGAACTGGAACAGTGCGTCCGCAATGTGATGATCCGGCGGGAGTACCATCCCCCAGGGGATCTTGTCTCAGGCATCGATGTACGGCTGCCGGTCGGATTTGAGCAAGGATCTCTTAGTTTAGAAGAGATTTGTCGTCTCTATTGCACTCACGTTTATTCGCGTGCGGGGTCATTCGTAGAGACGGCGCGACGCTTAAAAATTGACAGAAGAACGGTAAAAAAATATGTAGATATGATATGAGGTAAAATACGTGAAAATAGAAGGCGGGACTCCGTTATTTAAGCAAGTAATTATCTGATTTTAGTAATATTACCTATCGGATGAAAATAATAATAATTCCAAGCGCCAATTTGATGCTTGAAATTCGGGGCTTTATTTTGTTATAAAATTGTCTGCCATGAAGACCTATACCGCTTATTACAAATCACCACTGGGTCCCATAAAAATAGTCGGAAATGGGGATTGTATATTGTCCCTGGATTTTGTTGAGGAAACCCTGCCGGATGATGTTGACCTGCCCTTTTGTCTAAAAGCCGGACTCAAGCAAATTGACGAGTATTTCAAGGGGAAGCGAAGCAAGTTTTTATTGAACCTTGATCCGACGGGGACAACATTTCAAAAAATGGTTTGGCGGCATCTTGAAAAAATACCCTTTGGTCAAGTGGTATCCTACGGGCAGATCGCCGACACCATCGGCAATCCCAACGCCTGCCGGGCCGTAGGAGGCGCCAACGGGAAAAACCCCATATCCATCATCATTCCCTGCCACCGGGTCGTCGGAAGCGATGGTAGCCTCACCGGTTACGGGGGCGGTCTCTGGCGCAAAGAATGGCTAATTAAACATGAGAAGGGGTATCATCCCAACAATATAATCGCCTAAATTCAGAACTACTGATGTATCGTAAAATCGGATGCAACAGAAATGTCAAAAATCACGTCAATTAGACCGAATTTGGGCGAATCGTTCTGAATTTAATTTTTTATTTCGGTTCTAAAACCAAAATCGAGGTCGTCGCTAAAAGGCGGTGGATATCTCATTGCAAATCGTGAAACTGTCTGAGGGCTTAGTGAACGTTAAGCCGTCCAGCGACTATTTAGGTTCTTTAGATATCAGGCCCTCCCGAGAAGTTTTCCAATTGGGGTCAGGATCCCTGAAATTTCTAACTGATCAACCTGGATATATGTATCGTGGTTCGAGCATCAAAAAAAGCCCATTAAGAATCTGACGGACACGTCCCCTTTCAAGCTTACCGATTTTTTCACCAAGCATGTCCCTGTCGATAGTATAAATCTGGGATACACTAACAACGCTGGGTATCGATAAGTTAGCTTCATCCTTTTCCAGTAGAACATTGCCGGGGGCCTTCGCCCTTTGTAGATTTGACGTAATAAGGCATACGATCACCGTTCGAATACGCGAAACATTTACCGCATCATTTTGAATTACAACGTATGGGTTTCGAAAACCGGGCTCAGACCCTCGCGGAACACCGAGATCAACCCAATAGATATCCCCCTGGACTATTGCCACGTATCCTCCGCATGTCTTTGCATAACGGTTTTCATTCCCTTCAGCGTTTTTATCTCCGTATCATCTAAACCGTCGCCATAGACCTCGTTCAATTTTTCAATAAGCTCCTGGGTCTCAATATGATGAAGATAATTTTTGGCGGCCACCGCAAAAAATTTACTACGGCTCAAACTGAGATGTTTTGCGGTTTCATCTATTTTATCCAGTAAGGATTTTTCGACTGAAATGGCTGTTTTTACGCTAGACAATTAATATTACCTCCAGTAATAATTTTATTATTACTGTAATTATTACCGATGTCAATAATTACTTTGGTCAGTAACCAAATTTCCGGATTGCTTTGGTATCTTTGCGCCAGTTTTTCTGTATCCTTACAAATAGCCTTAAAAATACCTTGGTCCCCAGCATGCGTTCAATTTGCTCCCGGGAACGTGTGCCGATTTGTTTCAATTTGCTGCCTCTTTTGCCGATGACAATGCCTTTTTGAGAGTCACGTTCCAGGTGGATGGTCGCCTCGATCTTCACCAGATTTCCCCTGTTTTTTTCTTTAAAAGTGTCCACTGTAACCGCTGTGGCATAGGGGATTTCTTCACCGGTTAACCGGAAAACCTGTTCGCGGATCATTTCGGCGGCAAGAAAGCGTTCGGATACATCCGTGAGGGTATCGTTTGGAAAATAGGGGGGACCTTGGGGCAAGGCCGATACCATGGCCAGAATCAGCTCGTCAATCTGGACACCATTTTTAGCCGATATCGGCACCGTATCCCGGAATGGATACATGTTAGCCCACTTTTCAATGCTTTCCAGCAGGCTGGATTTTTCAACCAGATCGATTTTGTTCAGCGCCAAAACCACCGGTTTGTTCTGAGCCTGAAGCCGGTTGACAAGGAAGCGTTCGGCCTGGGGGTCCGGTTGGGCAACATCGATGACGAAAAGGATCAGGTCGGCATCAGCCACCGCCGAAAAGGCGGTATCCACGATCCGCGTGTTCAGCTTGTCTTTGGCCTGAAAGACACCCGGGGTATCGAAAAAAACCATCTGAGCCTCCGGTCTGTGCAGCACACCCAAGATACGGTTGCGGGTTGTTTGCGGTTTTTTGGAGGTGATTGAAATTTTTTCACCGAGCATTCGATTGAGTAGGGTGGATTTGCCCGCATTGGGGGTGCCGGCAATGGCAACATAGCCGGATCTGAAATCAGGATTGAGGTGGTTTCTGTCTGTCATTGGCCTATTGGACTGTGCTTCAGCTCTGTCAACGAGATGATGGCGTCCCAAACCGCATCCCTGCCTTGACGGGATTTCGCTGAAAAAAGGATTAATTCGCTGGAATCCACTGCCATCGATTCAGCGACAGCAGCGCGTTGTTTGTCCTGTTTGGTTTTTGAGAGCTTATCTGCCTTAGCGAGCACCAATATCCTGGCGATTGAGTAGTGCTCGAGCCAGGCGATAAGATTATGCTCTTCCTCCCGGGGTGTGCGCCGAATGTCCATGATCACCACCACGCCTTTTAATGCATTGCGGCCTGAAAGATATGTTTCGATCATGGGGCCCCATTTTTTTCGGACTGAGGTCGGGACTTTGGCATAACCGTAACCGGGCAGGTCGACAAAGGTTACAAGATTATTAATGTCAAAAAAATTGATCAGCTGAGTCCGGCCGGGAGTGGAACTGGTCTTTACCAGTCGTTTGCGGTTGACAAGGGTATTGATTAAACTCGATTTGCCGACATTTGAGCGCCCTGCAAACGCCATCTCGGGGTACTTTACCGGAGGATACTGATCCGGCTTGACAGCGCTGGTGATAAATTCGGCGGACACAATCTTCATAATTGGGAAATTCAATGTTCACTGGAGGTTTGCAGCAAAGTGCCTATCCCGAACAAACCGGAAATAACAAATTACAAGTACCAAATTACAAATAAATTACAACATCCAAATCCCAAATAAGATCAAACGCCAATTGTTTGGAATTTTGAATTTAGGGTAATTCTAATTTGTTTGGTATTTGTCATATGGGTATTGAGATTTGGTTGTATCAGATTTCTGATAATTTATTGGGAAGTACGGTCCGCCAAGTATTTCTCCAATCTCTCCATTCCTTCCTTGATATTCTCCAGGGAATTGGCATAGGAAAAGCGCAGGTACCCTTCTCCATTTTGCCCGAAATCGATTCCGGGGGCCACACCCACGTGGGCTTTTTCCAGGATATCAAATGCCAGTTCGTAGGAATTGCCGGATAAATGTCTGGCATTGGCAAAGACATAAAACGCTCCAGTGGGCGCTACCGTAATACCAAAACCGAGTTTCTTTAATCCGTTAATCAAAAAGCGTCGACGCTTATCATAGATCTCCTTCATTCGGGCGACATCCTCGCCGGCTTCTTTTAATGCAGTAATTCCCGCCTGCTGGACCATGGCGTTGGCGGAGATAAAAAAGTTTTGCTGCAGCTTTTGCATGGGCCGGATAAAGGATGTTGGCGCGATTACGTAACCCAGCCGCAACCCAGTCATGGCAAAAAGTTTTGAAAATCCGTTTACCACAAAGGCATGGTCGCTGAATTCGAATATCGAATGCTCTTTTCCCTCGTAAACCAGTCCATGATAGATTTCATCGGATACGATATACGGGGCGTTCGGCGTGTCCGCCAGAGCTGCAATCGACTGCATGCGCCTTTGCGACAGGAGGTTGCCGGTGGGATTGGATGGTGAGTTAATAAAAATCGCTTTGGTTTTGGCGGTGATTTTTTTTTTAATGGATTCAGGTCGGAATTGAAAACCGTCTTCTTCATAAACTGGAATCATGACGGGTTGGCCCTGCACAAATTTGATGAAGTTGGGATAGCAGGCATAATGTGGATCGGAAATAATTACCTGGTCGTCTTTTTCAAGCAAAGCGGAAAACACCAAAAAAATAGCGGGTGAGGAACCAGAGGTGACGATGATTTGATCAGGAACGATGGAAACACCATAGGTCTTCAAATAGTACTGACAAATGGCGTCACGCAGCTCAAATAAACCCAGGCTATGGGTATAGTGGGTTTGGCCGCCTTCCAGTGCCCTGCAGGCCGCCTCTTTAACGCAGGCAGGCGTATCGAAATCCGGCTCCCCCACTTCCAGATGAATGATATGAGTCCCTTGACGTTCCATTTCATTGGCCCGCTCGAGGACATCCATGACGATGAAGGAGGTCATTTCTTTGGTACGTTTGGAAATCATGTGGTTAGTTCCAATGTTGCGCACGTTTATACTACTTTGTTCAACGGATACTCAATAATCCCTTCCGCACCATGTTCCAGAAGTTTTGGGATCAGCTCTCTGACTGTGTCTGAAGCGACGACAATTTCCACCGAAAACCATTTGGATTGGTAAAGGGACGCAACGGTGGGTGCGTTTAGGCTCGGCAGCATATTGATTACATTTTCCATGAGATCCCCGGGCACATTCATTTTGAGTCCCACCATTTTTTGGCCCAACAATGCACCTTTGAGCAAGAGTGCAATCTGTTCGATTTTTTTTCTTTTGTGCGGATTTTTCCAAGTTTCGTGATTTGCGATCAGCTGGGTGTTGGTTTGCATCATTTCATGAATAATGCGCAGTCCATGGGCCTTTAGTGTGCTTTCTGTTTCCGTTACTTCCACAATGGCATCGGCCAGCCCGGACACCACCTTGGCCTCGGTCGCTCCCCAGGAAAATTCGACGATCACCTCTATATTACGTTCAGCAAAATACCGTTTGGTAAACTCGGTCAGTTCGGTTGCGATTTTTTTGCCGGTAAGATCCTCCAGTCTTTGTGCAGGAGAATCGTAGGGAACCGCGACCACCCAGCGGGCCGATCGTGAACTCACCTTGGAATAGACAAGATCGGCAACCACATGCACATCCGAGCTATTTTCCGCAATCCAATCCTTTCCGGTAAGGCCCGCATCCAGGGTACCGTTTTGCACATAACGGGACATTTCCTGGGCCCTGCATATGGCGCACTCAATGGAGTCGTCATCAATTTCAGGGAAATAACTTCTTCCATTCACATTAACATGCCAGCCGGAACGTTTCAGCAGGGCGATGGTGGCGTTTTGAAGGCTTCCTTTGGGAATTCCGAATTTCAGCCGAGTATTCACTTGTCATACACCTCTCTCGGATCGAATACAGGTTCTTCCGTAATCCGGATCGATCCATCTTCTACTTTTTTATAAAAACAACTCCGATGTCCGGTATGACAGGCCGCATTTCCTATTTGTTGAACTTTCAGAAGCACGGTGTCATTATCGCAGTCAATATAAACTTCTTTGATTCGCTGTATATTGCCGGAAGTTTCTCCTTTAACCCAAAGGGTTTGCCGGCTGCGGCTGTAGTACGTAGCTTTACCGGTGGACAGGGTGGCGTCAACGGCATCCGGGTTCATATAGGCCAGCATTAAAACCTCACCAGTTTGGTAGTCCTGAACGATTGCGGGAACGAGCCCACCTGTTTTATTAAAATCGAGTTTAATCATTGTTGAATATGATATTGAATTTGTCGGTTAAAGACGCTATTATTAACATTAACCTAATTCATAGCCACCGGCTATGCCGGTGAGAATTTAAAAGGTTCTGCCGTTACCGCGAGGGCATGCTTGATGGGTGCAAATGTGATCGATGCCGGCGGCTTATGAATTGAGATAAAAAAGAATTTTTCATATTTTTTTACAATCTGCTGGTATGCGCCAGCAGAACAACCACCACCAAAGATGCCTGAGGCAAACAAGGTAGTTGCCAATAATAAACCGGTCAAGTGAGCGCTAAAACCGACAGATCCGATAAAACAAAGATCATAAAATTCGTTTTAAATGATTAAAGCGCACGGTCTGAATATTTTAAGCCCTACCGATTAACCGTTCAGGGGAATAATGTCAAATTCTTTTTTATTTCCTCTATATGTGAAAAAAGATCAAGCTTTTCAAGGATACTAACTCATGCCCAAGGCAAAAAGCAGATCGGACATCCGAAAAAATCGCGCAAGGAAAGAAAAAAGGGGATTTTTTAAGACGCTTGTTTTATGGTCCTTTTTGCTGGTGATTATTTTTGCCATTTGCGGCGCAGTCGCCGGTGTAGCAGTCTATTATTCGATCAGTAAAGATCTACCCAAAATCACCTCGTTGTCCGATTATCACCCTTCGATCATTACGAGCGTATACGCCGATGACAATCGCAAAATCGCCGAATTTTTTAAAGAACGCCGGATTGTCATACCGCTGTCGCAAATGCCCTCGATGCTAATCGATGCTTTCGTGGCTGCTGAAGATTCCAGATTCTACAAACACCAGGGTATCGATTTTATAAGTATTGTCAGAGCGTTTTTTAAAAATCTGGAAGCCGGCACCATCGTTCAGGGTGGCAGCACGATTACGCAGCAGGTTACAAAATCCTTTCTTTTAACCCCGGAGAGAAGTTATAAACGCAAATTGAGAGAAGCCATCCTGGCCTATCGCATCGATAAAAAAATTTCCAAAGAGGATATTCTTTATCTTTATCTGAACCAGATTTATCTGGGACACGGCGCTTATGGCGTGCAGGCGGCATCCGAAAATTATTTCGGCAAATCAGTGAAAGATTTAAATCTTGCAGAATGCTCCATCCTGGCAGGATTGCCCCAGGCGCCGAGTAAGTATTCGCCATTCAGGTACCCCGAACGCGCCAAGCAGCGTCAGATATATGTTTTAAACCGAATGGTTGAGGAAGGCTACATCGACAACATCCAGGCAACCGAGGCCATCAATACCCAACTTGATATCAAGCCCCGGCGTAATCTGTACATCGAAGAGATCCCATTCTACACCGAACATATCCGGCGTTATGTTGAAAATAAATATGGCAAGGATGCTTTATATACCCAGGGACTGCAGGTCTATACCGCTGTAAATATTGAGATGCAGAAGATTGCGCGGCAAGAAATCTGGAAAGGATTGTTCGAATTAGACAAACGTAGCGGCTATCGCGGGCCGCTACAACATATAAAACCCGAAGAGATTGAATCTTTTTCGCAAACACTGCAGGCAGATCTGATAAAAAAACCGCTAAGTGAAGGATCCGTCACCAAAGCAGTTGTGATCGCGGTCGATGACGCCAGGAAAAAAGTTATCGTCCGCATGGGGATTGCCCAGGGTGTCATTGCCTTTGAAGATATGCAATGGGCTCGCAAACCTGATCTGGAACTGGCCTACTACGAGGCAAAAATCAAGAAACCCTCTGAAGCTCTTGTCGTTGGAGATGTCATCTTGGTGCGGGTTAAAAAAGAAAAAAGCGAAGATAAAAACATGTGGGCCGTGGCTCTGGAGCAAATGCCCGAAGCCCAGTCCGCTTTAATGAGCATTGAAGCAGGAACCGGCCTGGTAAAAGCCATGGTCGGTGGACGTGATTTTAAAAAAACTCAGTTCAATCGCGCTATTCAGTCCAGGCGTCAACCAGGCTCTGCTTTCAAACCGCTTATCTATGCCGCCGCCTTAGACAAGCAGTATGATGATCCGGAAAAAAATTACACCCCGGCCACCGTCATCGTTGATTCCGCCATCGTCTTTAA
>JASFFJ010000231.1:0-10148 GCA_050124355.1 Desulfobacterales bacterium
CACGGAGATAAATGCCATTATGGCTGGAACCGGTCGATCGAGCCCGTCGTAAAGGTAAGCCCAGGCAGCATCCTGGAAATCGAGGCGGTGGACGCCGGCGGCGGCCAAATTACGAGTGACTCCACCCTGGAGGATGTCAAGAACATCGATTTTGAAAGAGTAAACCCGGTGACCGGTCCGGTGTACGTTGACGGTGCCGAGCCGGGCGATGCACTGAAAGTGACCATTTTGTCACTGAAACCATCCGGCTGGGGCTGGTCGGCTGTAATTCCGGGATTCGGTCTGCTGGCCGATCAATTTGAGGAACCCGCGCTCCACATCTGGAAATATGATCCAATATCCCTTGCACCGGCGCCTTATCTTAAAGGGGCAACGGTGCCGCTGAAACCTTTTCCGGGAACCATCGGTGTTGCACCGGCGCCGGAAGGCGATCACAGCGTCGTAAACCCCCGTCGGGTCGGTGGTAACATGGATACCCGTGATCTCAGCGAAGGAACGGTGCTTTTCTTGCCGGTTGAGGTTCCGGGCGCCTTGTTGTCATTAGGGGATGCCCATGCTGCCCAGGGCGACGGTGAGGTCTGTGGCACGGCCATTGAAAGTCCCATGCACGTGACCGTTAAGCTGGAAGTCGCAAAAGACCTGAATTTGCGATTCCCGCGATTTTCGACACCTGGACCGGTTTCGAGACACTTCGATGAAAAAGGATATGACGTCACCACCGGTATCGGTCCGGACCTGATGGAATCCGCCAGGGTCGCCGTCAGCGATATGGTAGATCTCATCGCTGACCGTCACGGCTACTCGCGGGCCGAAGCCTATATGCTGTGCAGCGTCTGCGCTGATCTGAGGATCAGTGAAATCGTCGATGCACCCGATTGGATCGTCTCCTTTTACTTTCCAAAGGTCGTCTTTGCTTAAATTATTCATACCTACCCCGCGTTTTGGCGATATGGCCCGAGGCGTAGTTTTAAATTCAGCGACGAAACGTACGATTGCGCTGTATATATGGTGATGCTAAGTTCCCATATTTGCAATTTCAGTATCGTAATATTTCACCACAGAGCACGCAGAGAGCACAGAGAAAAATATAAAAATCAGTCCTCTGTGAACTCTGTGCTCTTGTGGTTTAGTTAAAATCAATTAAAATACGTGATTGAATTAATGAAACAAAGCACTGAGGATAGGGAGTAGTTAAACTTTGCTAAACGGACAACGGATCCTAAAAATCAGGGATTTATCGGTTAGTTTTGCCACGGATAACGGCCCGGCCAAAGTCATCGAGGAGGTCTCCTTCTCAGTGGACCATGGACAGACCCTGGGACTTGTGGGCGAATCCGGTTGCGGTAAAAGTGTCACCGCAATGTCCATCATCCGGCTGCTCCCTTCTCCACCCAGCCAGGTTGAGTCCGGTCTAATCATATTTGACGGCCAAGATCTGCTCAAACTGGGTGATGCCGCCATGCGCAATATCCGGGGAAACCGGATCGGTATGATATTCCAGGAACCGATGACAAGCCTCAATCCGACGTTTTCCATCGGTTTTCAAATTGGAGAAGTTCTGCGGTTACATCGCGGGCTTGGCCAACGCCAGGCCCGCGATCGCTGTATCGAGCTTTTAGATATGGTAGGGGTGGGTTCACCTGCGGCCAGGATAGATCAATATCCCCATCAACTTTCCGGCGGGCTGCGCCAACGGGTGATGATTGCCATCGCCATTGCATGCAGTCCGGTGCTCTTAATCGCTGATGAGCCCACGACCGCTCTGGATGTCACGATTCAGGCCCAGATTCTGGATCTGCTGGTCAGACTTCAAAAAGATCTCGATATGTCTATCCTGATGATTACCCATGACCTGGGAGTTGTGGCCGAGTTTTGCGATCATGTCGTTGTGATGTATGCTGGAAGGATCGTTGAAAAGGCGCCGGTGGAACAAATTTTCGATCGACCACGGCACCCTTACACTCGCGGATTACTGGTATCCGTACCGCAGATTGGCAACAAACGAACCTATCTCCCCACCATTCCCGGGATGGTCCCCGGTATTGGTGAACGTCCCCAGGGATGCTATTTTGCGAAACGTTGCGAGCACGCCCTCGACATCTGCCGGCAATCGATCCCGCCCCTTGACGGCCGAGGAACTGAGAATCGATTGGCCTGTTGGAACCCTTATGAGTACTGAATTACTGAAAGCGCGACATGTAACGAAGTATTTTCCTCTGAAAGGCGGCCAGGGCGAGGTGCATGCTGTTGACGACGTCAGTTTCAGTCTCCGGAAGGGCGAAACCTTAGGTGTCGTCGGTGAATCCGGCTGCGGCAAATCCACCCTGGCGCGGGTTCTTCTACGACTCATAGAACCAACTTCAGGAGAAATTTACATCGACGGTGTTGATTTAAGCAAACTCACGCCGCGAAATCTGCGGGCCAAGCGCAGGGAATTCCAAATGGTGTTTCAGGATGCGTATGCCTCGCTTGATTCGCGCCAAAAAATCGGCAACATTATCGCCGAACCGTTGATAGTTCATAGAATCGGAGACCGAAAGACGCGCCGCCGGAGGGTTGCAAAACTGCTCGATATGGTTGGATTGGAGGCCGATGCAGCCGCACGCTATCCTCACGAATTTTCCGGCGGCCAGCGGCAGAGAATTGGGATTGCGCGGGCCATTTCCCTTGAACCCAAACTGGTGGTTGCCGACGAACCAGTGTCGGCGCTGGATGTATCCATCCAGTCTCAGGTATTGAACTTATTGGTGGATCTACGCAAACAGCTGGATCTGTCATACATCTTTATTTCCCATGACCTGGCTGTGGTAGAACACATCTGTGACAAGATAGCGGTCATGTACCTGGGGGAGATCGTCGAAATGACGGACGGTGAGACCCTTTTTGCGGCACCCAAACACCCGTATACGCAAGCACTGATGTCGGCCATCCCCAGACCGGATCCCAAAAGGCGGGGGAGTCCGCGAATTGTCCTGCAAGGAGATATCCCCAATCCCGAGAATCCGCCTCGAGGCTGCCGCTTTCACACGCGCTGCCCTGAAATGATGACGCGATGCAAAACTCAAAAACCCGAGCAACTTTTGTTTGAAGACTCCGGCAAATATCACCTGGTCAGATGCCATCTTTATGATTGATCCGTCAGCCGTGGCTGACTTCTGGCAACTTCAACCATTGTTTCCAATCGAACTAGTCGCCGGTCGTGATCACGCAACTCACCGGATATCTCACTGAGCATCCTTCCGGCCCGATCCACTTTATCAGTCAACAGCAAGACTTCTTTCAATGCCGATACGACATCTTTTAATGTGCTCACCCGGCGCTCCTTATCTCAGTCAATACCTGTTCTGCCTCCGCCAATCCTTTTTCTAACGAAACTTTCGCTTTGGCCGTTGCCGCGCCAACCTCTTTTACCAAAACTGCCAGCAGCTCTTCATCTTCGTTGGTGGTCGGCTTCTTCTCGCAACGTTTCCGAACGAGTTGGGATAGGCTTACCCCCTCTCTTTTTGCTTCCCGTTTCAAGAAATTCTTGAAATCGGGCGTTCCCAATATGGTGATTCTTTCTGTTTTGGCGGTCATTCTGTAAACCTCCATCGCTTTATTTTGTTTGCATTATAATGATCATTATAATATTTGTCAAGCAATGTTGATCCGGCGATGGTTGAAAAGCGGTCAATATCAACCCACCTACCCACAGTGCATTGTGCGGAACATCCAGCTTTTGGGACGATTATCTCAAAAACATCGGACATCGTCGGCCATGTTTTGAGTGCCCGTGTATGGCCAGTATGAATAATTTTAAAATTTATCATGCCAAAGTTGCACATGTATAGCACATGTGCTATTTTTTTGATCAATTACCTCTGAATACGAAAACATGCAAAGATTAGGAGGTTTGTGATGGGCGCACCGGTACAGCAAGAATCAATATCGACAAGGTGAATCGTACGGATCAAGATATTCGCCATATAAACGAAAGACTGATTCGGCTGGAAACCCTGGTTGAAGTTACCAAAATGCAACACGATCAACCAGAGCAGCCGAAAACTGAATCGTAAAAAAATATTTTGTTTCAAATAGAAGCGCGTTGCGATTCTGTAATGATTAATAACGAGTCCTGAACTAAGGAAAACTCATGCGAACCGGAATCGGGTATGATGTCCACCGGCTGGTGGCAGGGCGGAAACTCGTGCTGGGCGGTGCCGAAATTCCCCATGAAAAGGGATTGCTGGGGCACTCGGATGCGGACGTCCTGGTACATGCAGTTTGTGACGCGTTGCTGGGTGCGGCCGGGCTGGGGGATATCGGTTTGCACTTTCCGGATACCGATCCCAAATACAAGGATATCTCCAGTTTAACCCTTCTGACCCAGACCGGCGATATGGTGCACAGTAAAGGTTTTTTCATCCGGAATATCGATACCATTATTTTTGCTGAAACCCCTAAAATCGGCCCATATCGGAAAAACATGCAGCAAAATCTGGCGGCTTCCGTTAACCTTGATCCTGTCTGTGTCAACGTTAAAGCGACTACCGCCGAAGGACTGGGGGTCATCGGAAAAGGGGAGGGGATTGCAGCCATGTGCGTGGTTCTTTTGGAATGACGAAGGACGAATATTTGCCGCCGCGGGCGTAGCGTCAGTATAAGCCGCGGTATCTTTTTTGCATATAATATCAGACAGATAGAAAGTTGTAATAAAAATAATTACTTTTTCATCGGATTATTAACGGCCAGCTACGCGTTTTATTTTTGCTTTAATTTATATCTTGCGGGCAACCGGTTCTCCAGGAAGAATATGTTGTCTTCAGCTATTTTAACCGTTATGATTGTCTCCACGTTTTATTTTCAACAGATTGCTGGAGGTACCCTTATCAACACCGATGTGGAGTGAATAATCAAGGAATAGGAATAATGGCCCAAATCATCATAAGCGAATTTATGGACCGGGAGGCGGTGGAAAGTGCAACCGCTGAATATGTCGTTCATTACGATCCCGAGTTGGTCGACAAACCAGATGAATTAAAAGCCATGTTGCAAAATGCCGAGGCGCTGGTTGTGCGCAATAGAACCCGGGTCAACCAGGATCTGCTGGATAACGCCCCGCAGCTAAAGGTGATAGGCCGCTTGGGGGTGGGCCTTGACAATATTGATCTGGAAGCCTGTAAACAGCGGGGCGTTCAAGTCTGTCCGGCCACGGGAGCCAACGACGCTGCTGTGGCCGAATGGGTCATCACCAGTGCGATGATGTTACTTCGCGGTGCCTTTTTCAAAACATCCCAGATGCTGGCGGGCAAATGGCCGCGCCAGGAATCGATGGGATCGGAAACCGCCGGCAAAATGCTTGGCCTGGTGGGATTCGGAGGCATCGCCCGGGAAACGGCGAAGCGTGCGCGGTTTCTGGGAATGAAGATCCTGGCTTATGACCCCTATATTCCGGCTGACACCTCCTGCTGGCAGGAAACGCTCAACGTCGAGCATTTAAACGAATTGTTGGAAGCCGCCGATGTGGTCAGCCTGCATGTCCCCCTCACCAAAGAGACCCATCATATGATCGATTCGGATGCGTTTTCCCGGATGAAAAAAGAAGCTTTCCTGATCAATGCAGCCAGAGGCGGCGTTGTCGATGAAAAGGAATTGGTAGCAGCCATCAAAACGGGTCGGCTTGCCGGGGCCGCCCTGGATGTATTTGAAAACGAGCCGCTGACCGAATCGTCTGCGGCCCTTTTCGACAACGTGCCGAACCTTGTATTGACGCCACATATTGCCGGTGTCACCATAGAATCGAATCAACGGGTCAGCCGGGTTACCATGCAAAATGTCATCGATGTATTGGGAAAATCACATTGATTGCAGGCTATTCAAGGTCTCTTACGCCCTGCAGGATGATGTCGAAGAGTTCCTGAATGTTCTCCTCTTCCAGGCATGAGAAGGCGACCCTGAGATTTGCGTCACCAAGGGCGATCAGGCCCACGCCATATCGGTCGAGTAGATGCACGCGTAGCTTTTCGGCCGGAACCGTCCGTAGTCGTAGGCACATGAAGTATCCGGAGTTGAAGGGGTATACATCCCAGGCATCCTGATACTTGGCATCGGATAAGACCGCTTTTACCCGCAAAGCTCTCTTTTGCATGGTTTCGAATTTTTCTTTTTTTTCCACCGAATATTTTTCGTCCTGCATTGATTTCAGGACAATCGTTTGCCCCAGGTGGGATGCATTGGATATGGTACCGCGAATACAGCCGGCAGTCTTTTTTTCGAGGGTGTCATATACCGCTGCTGTATCAGACGCAGCACTTACGCCATAGGTAATGAATCCCACCCGTAGTCCCCAGACATAGTCTTCTTTGGTACAGCCGTCTAGCTTTATGGCCAGCAGCCGGGAATCCCGGCCGCAGAATCGGGCAAATAGCGACTCCTGCAGTACATCGTGCTCATAAAAAAGTCCGAAATAGGAATCATCCGTAACCGCAAGGACATTTGTGCCGGATTTTGCGATTTGGGTCAGGATGTCGACCATCCGGTCGCCTTCCTCATCGGTTGCTGTGTATCCGCTGGGATTATGCGGAAAATTGATCAAAACGGTTATTTTTTTATTTTTACGTGCCTCGTCCTGTACAACCTCTTCGAAGGATTCCAGGTTGAGTCCACCGTCGTTAGTGAAAATGGCGTAATGTCGAATCCGGGCGCCTTTGCGTGTACTTAGAATCATATTATAATTACCCCACATCATATCCGGTAGAATCACTACGTCACCCGGATCGATCCACATATCGGCAAAAGTGCTTATCCCATGCGTAATACCGCTGGTGACCACAGGCAGGCTGATGGTTTTACCGCTCAGCGAGCTATTTTTTTGGTATAAGGACTTCTGCCAGACCGCTCTTAGATCTGGAATGCCGAAGGAAGGGGCATATGTTAAGGATTCGCTGGGGCGGATACCTTTGATGGATGTCATTACTGAGTCCAAATACATGGTGTGATTACCTTCTTTGGCAATACCGGCGGAGGCATTGAATTTGTGTGCTTTTTGCTTGGCCTCGGCACTCTGGGTTAAAATACCCTTGGGAAAGAACAGATTCCGACCGATGGCGGACAGCATTTTCATGATGTGGGGATTCTCTTCTACAAGGATCTGATTGAGCTCTTCGGCAATAGGATTCATCGATGGTCCCTCCTTTTTGAACTTTAAAAGTTCATTACAGGTTAGGCTGGAAGATTGTCAAGATAAGATTTCAATATTAATATTTCTTTCTGTATTAGTTGCTGGCCGCACCAAACTCCGGTTGACGTTTTGTACAAGAAACCCTAACTTGGAGGATAACATTGGAAATTGTTAAATTTGATATTTGATATTTTGGATTGCGGATTCATTGTATCGCTCTGTTTTATCATTATTCCAAAATCCGAAATCAAAAATCCATATTGAACCCAAAACGGTGAACTACTCAACCTGGATATAACCATGTCCGAGTCTGATTTCAAATTGGCGACCAATTTTGAGCCCACCGGCGATCAGCCCAAAGCGATCGAAAAATTATCCCGTAATTTAATTGCCGGGCACCGCCACAATGTCCTTTTAGGCGTCACCGGTTCCGGCAAGACATTTACCATGGCACAGGTCATTGCAAGGGTTAACAGACCGACCCTGGTCATCGCCCCCAATAAAACCCTTGCGGCCCAGCTTTACAATGAATTCAAACAGCTGTTTCCCGAAAATGCGGTGGAATATTTCGTCAGCTACTATGACTATTACCAACCGGAAGCATATATCCCTTCGAGTGATACCTACATTCAAAAGGATTCATCGATCAACGAAATGATCGACAAATTGCGCCATTCCGCCACCCGCTCGGTGCTGTCCCGCAGGGATATCGTGGTTGTGGCCAGTGTTTCCTGCATATTCGGACTGGGTGCCCCTGAAGATTACCTGGATATGCGGGTTGACATTGAAATTGACAGGGAATTCGGCCGGGATGAGTTTCTTTTCAAACTGGTAGCGATGCAATATGAGCGCAACGACATTGATTTCCACCGGGGTGTTTTCAGAGTCCGGGGGGATCGGGTCGAGGTGTTTCCGGCCTACGAAGAGGACAGAGCCATCCGGGTCGATTTTTTCGGAGATCAGATCGAGGCGATTTCTGAAATCGATGCCCTCCGGGGTACCGTGATCAAAGGCCTGAAGCAGGCGGCAATTTTTCCAGCCAGCCATTATGTGACCCGCAAGACGACGCTAAAAAGAGCCATCCAAACAATTCTCGAGGAGTTGAAAGAACGACTGGAGTACTTCCACAATGAAAGCAAACTCATTGAAGTTCAACGCATCGAGGAACGCACCCACTTCGATCTGGAAATGATCCAGGAACTGGGTTATTGCAACGGCATCGAAAATTATTCCCGCCATCTGACCGGTCGGAAAGCCGGGGAGCCCCCGCCGACCTTGTTGGATTATTTCCCGGATGACTTTTTGCTTTTCATCGACGAAAGTCATATCGGCGTCCCCCAGTTGCGGGGCATGTATCGCGGGGATCGTTCACGCAAGAAGACCCTGGTTGAATATGGTTTTCGCCTGCCCTCGGCCCTGGATAACCGGCCGCTGAGATTCGAAGAAAGCGAAGAGCGGATTTCACAGGTGGTTTACGTCTCGGCCACACCGGCGGAATATGAACTGACGCATGCAAAAGACGCCGTGGTAGAGTTGATTGTCAGGCCCACCGGTTTGATCGATCCTCCCGTTGAAGTCCGAAGTGCCAAAAACCAGGTCGACGATCTTTTGGAGGAAATCTTGGCTCACCAGGAGCGCAATGAAAGGGTCCTGGTGACAACCTTAACAAAGCGTATGGCCGAAGATCTGACGGAGTACTATTCCGATTTAGGGATCAAGGTGCGTTATCTTCATTCCGACATCAAGACCCTTGAACGAATCGACATTATCCGTGACCTGAGAATGGGCAGTTTCGATGTACTGGTGGGGATCAATCTTTTGCGTGAAGGCCTCGACATACCCGAAGTCTCTCTAGTGGCAATTCTGGATGCAGACAAAGAGGGCTTTCTGCGTTCGACCCGATCGTTGATCCAAACCTGCGGACGTGCGTCCCGCAACGCACGGGGCAAGGTCATTATGTATGCCGATCTTGTGACGCATTCCATGAAGCTCTGCATTGACGAGACCAATCGCCGGCGTAAAATTCAAAAAGCGTATAACCGAAAGCATGGCATTACGCCTGAAACCATCCAAAAGGATATTACGCAAGTCTTCGATTTCGAAGATGACCAGGCAGCCAGCGCCCACGATCACGTTGCGGAGGCGATGGCCGCCTACAAATCACTGGATGATATTGACGCCGTCATCGGTACATTGAAGAAAGAGATGAATCAGGCGGCCAAAGCGCTTGAATTTGAAAGAGCCGCAGAACTCAGAGATGAAATCAAGGCGCTGCAGAAATTGATTGTAATGGAGGCGTGATGGAATGACGATTGACGAATGACGAATGATGGATTCGCTTCGCGAAATCTTAATAAAACAGACCGAATACATTCATTCGACGTTCGATGTTGGACATTCACGGCCAAGGCGGCGTCAATATGAAACTAGATTCAAAATAACAGTTTCGCCACTAGGACATTAAAACACGAATAGACGATAATTCGACATTCGACATTCGTCACTCGTCATTCCTAAGGGCCTGCTATGAATTCTCACCTCCCCATCCAGGATAAACTGGCACGAGTCAGCCATGACCCCGGCGTCTACTTGATGAAAGATGCCGCCGGTCAGGTCATCTATGTCGGTAAGGCCAGAGATTTAAGAAAACGGCTGGCCTCCTATTTTAAAAGTGCCGGACAATTTGATAGAAAAGTCGGAATTTTGGTGGACAAGATCAGTGATTTTGACACCATCATCACCCGTACGGAAAAAGAAGCACTGATCCTGGAATCCAACCTGATCAAGCGCCATCGGCCGCGCTATAACGTGGTATTGAAAGACGACAAGCGCTATCCCTCCCTGCGAATCGATCTGAATGAGAAATATCCAAATTTTTCCATTGTCCGAAAAATCGGCAAAGACAAGGCCTTGTACTTCGGTCCCTTTGCCTCCGCCCATGCGGTGCGCGAGACCCTGCGAACCATCAATAAAACCTTTAAACTGCGCA
>JASFFJ010000232.1:0-10133 GCA_050124355.1 Desulfobacterales bacterium
GATGTTCAATTTTATTGTAAACCTATTCCAATTTTGATTCGTCATAATTATTTACAAAGTTTCTTTTGACCAGCCGTTTTTCTTGTTGGCGGTTGGGCTGAACACCGACACCATAAACCGATCCGTTTAGGATATGGAGGCCTAATGGCCCACAAAAAAAAACGCTCGCACGACCTGTTATCGTTTCTCCTCTGGCTATTATTGATGTCTATTATTCTGGTTTCGGAAGCCCGTGGTGAGGATCGGGTCCTGTTGGTCGGCGTTGGCCGGTACTCGCAATTTGAGGAGAAGCTCAACGGTGTCAGCTTGGACATTGGTATGATGCGGGAAATCGCGCATCTGATGGGTTTTAAACATCATGAAATCAAAGTGCTGGAACATGAGAACGCATCTACCACCAACGTTTATGATGCGATTGAAAACTGGCTCATCAATGGGGCCGGACCGGATGATCGGGTGTTATTTTATTTCAGCGGACACGGCTCTCAAATACCCGATGAAAACAACGATGAGGCCGATCAGTTTGATGAAGTGCTCTTGTTGCATGACACGGCTTTTCAGGAAATACACGGACGGCAAACCCTAAGCGGTGTTTTGCTGGATGATCACCTGAACCACATGCTGGCGAGAATGAAAAGCCGCAATATTTTGATTATTCTGGATGCCTGCCACAGCGGCAGCGCAACCAAGCGCATGCAGCTGTCTTCCCGCTCTTTTCAGACCGGCCAGCCCAAGGTGAAATACTTCTACTACTCACCATCTCTGGAGGCCGCCGGCGGAGGCGGCAGTTTCGATCTCATGAACCCCCGGACTATGCTGGCGGACGGCAGCCATTATGTTGCAATTACCGCCTGCCGCGATGATGAAAAAACGGTGGCCACCGCTCAGGGAAGTATTTTCACATTAGGACTGCGGCAAACTATGCGATCTGCGGCAGCGGCAGGAGACAGCATTACTCCCGAAGAATTACAGTTTGGAACCTCAAAATTTATCCGGCAGCAAATTCAATCGGATGTGGCCGTTTTTCATCCCCAAATTGCCGGAGACCTCCATCTCCGAAAACGCCCGCTCAACTTGATTTCTATGGCCGCAGGAAACGGTTTTCTGCGGCAAAAACTCAATACGCTGGTCAACAAAAGCCATGAGAGTGTGTGGATCAAACCGAACAAGGCGTGTTTCGAACCCGGTGAGGCGTTAGAGATTTCCGTTTGGACGCCTGAGCCAGGCTTTTTGAACATTATGCACATCACAGCCGACGATCAGGCGATCGTACTGTTTCCAAACCGATATCACCCGCATAATGGCGTAGAACGGGGAAAAATTATCCTGCCGACCAAGCGTATGGATTTTGAGATGGTGGCCAGAGGTCCTTTCGGACCCAACCTGATCACCGCCTTTCTAACCCGCTCGCCACTCAACGGATTCCAATCCGGTTTCAAAACCGCAAAAGATGTGCTGGCGGAGCTGTCACCAAATTCGGCCCGATCACTGGTGTTACGCCGGGATTCGGACTGGCTGGCAGCCGGAAAAGCGACGGTTGACATCAGGGAAAAAGGTCAATGCAGGTTAAAGTAAGCTAAATTATAAAAAGATCATTAAAAATGACAGAGCGAAGCGACATCCACAAATATTCATTCTTCAATCTTCAATTTTCAATAATCACTTTCGTCTTGTCCGGACTATTCACTTTTTTATCGGAGTCACACTTCAAGCGTTATCTATGGTTGGGCGGTTTAATATCTCTCATTGCATTCTCCGGCTCTTCGCTGGCCATGGATTGCCGCCTGGGTGAAACATACTATATTCAGGCAAAGTCAGCCACTGATCCAGTGCGGATTACTAAATGGCTGCAGCGGTCGATAGCGGTGTGTCCCAATTTTAACGCCTGGTATATGCTCGGTCTGGTGTATAAAAATAAAGGCCAGATCAACAAGGCGATCGATGCCTTTGACCAGGCCAAAGAAATGGCCGGGACATCAAAACTCGAGGCATTGGCCCTGGCTCGTCAGGGTGAAATGCTCGCACAAAGCGGGCAATTCTTCCAGGCACTCCGTACCTTAAAGGCGGCCAAACGATTTCACCCCGAACCGGCACCGGATTGGCTGGAAAAATCCCTTAAGAAGGCCCGAATTCAATCCTGTCGTGTCGTTATGCCGGCGGATGAGATTGCTGCATTCCTGGAAGTCGGCACCCAAAGCAACACACACCGGCGATTTGCCGTCCGACCCGGGGTAAATATACCAGTGCAGTTTGATTTTGATCGGTCTGATTTAAACTCCCGTGGGATTCGTCAGATAACCGAGTTGGGAAAGGCTTTGACTAGGGAAAAAGTGAGATCCTGGTCTTTTCTGATTGTAGGCCACACCGACAAACAAGGTACCCCGGCCTACAATCAGGTTCTATCTGAAAAACGGGCGTATACGGTAAAAAAAGAACTGGAACGACGATTTCCATCTCTCATCCAAAGGTTGCAGATAGAAGGCCGGGGAGAAACGGAACTGCTTTATGATGGCGATACGGAATCGGATCATATGCTCAACCGCCGGGTTAAGGTGACATTATTTCATCAGTCCATTTCAGGGATAGACCCTTATCGGGCTATCTCTGACAATATGCTGCAAGGAATGTAAGGTTTCAGGTTTCGGAGTTCAGATTTTAGAAATTAATTTGTTATTTCCGACTTGTCCGGGTCAAAGTTTATATAATGAATGAAACTATCAGAAAATCAGCGATATGGCTTCTCGGCCTCTGCCTTGCCTGCCTTTTACCTGCGAGTTCACACGCCGAAAACCATGCACTTCTGATCGGCATCGGCAAGTACCAGCAAAGGACCTTGGAAGGCCCGGCTTACGATGTGGCCGCGCTCACGAGTATGCTGATCAGACACTATGGTTTCAAAAGAAAAAACGTCCGCACCCTGGTAAACCAGGAGGCCGCTAAGTTTCGAATCCTCGACGAGATGCAGCGACTTTTGCAAATCAGCCGTCCCGGCGACCGCGTGTTTGTTTACTTCAGCGGACACGGCACCAGCCGCCGGGATGAGCTGCTGTCGCTTCCGTTGCCACATGCATCCGGGGCCCTGGTTCCGGCTGATTTTAAATGGGATTCAAACCAGTCGATCGAAAGCCAGCTGTCCCAGCTTATTGTCGGCAAGCGAGATCTGCGGCCAATTCTGACACTACTCGATCAGGACAGACAGGTTTTGGTCGTTTTTGATACCTGTTTTTCGGGTAACACCGTGCGGGGATTGACTGAACCAGAGCCGGCAGGTGTAGACCGCTACATCCCGCTCGACACTAAGGCTATTTTCAGCGAGGAGCAAGATATCGGAGATTTTTCGGATAACTTGAAGCTGGATGACCCCTACCCCTATCAAAACACATTTTATATTTCAGCCTCAAGTGAGAATGAAACTGCCAAAGACATCCGCACAGATCTACTCTATTTGTACCCCACCGTCGACGGCAATCCCCACGGTGTGCTAACGGATTCCCTGCTGAGGGTCCTGGAGGGTCACACACCGGTAGATACCGACAACGATGGTCGTTGGAGCCAGATCGAATTTTACCAAGCGGTACGGTCGGAGGTTCAGCGGCGATTCAGGCAAACGCCCCAGGCACTTCCGAAGGAGGGCGAAAATGCTGTCCAGCTGCGCAACCGTACCTTTTTCGTGCGCTCACCCGGCAGCCTCATTCAATCTGGCGAAGTAACGCAGGGATCGAAGTCAATTATCAAGATCAGGGTGGCAGACGATCTTGAGGACTTAAGACTGTCCGTTTCACAAATAGAAGGGGTCGAGATCACCAAGAAGGATCCCGACCTCATGCTCATCAAAGAACAAAATGAAGTTGTCTTGACCCTGCCCAATGGTCACCCTATCGCCCGTTTCACCTCTTTTGAGTCCCAGCAGTTCTTGGATCGCATTCGGCGGCATTTGAGAATCCAGCCCTTGATAAATCTGTCTTATCCCAAACAACAGTTTAACGTATCCCTGGAGCTGAGCGGACCTTTTCAGCGAAGCATTATCCGGGAAGGTGAACGATTTGGATTTGAAATCCACACCGAAAAATCAGTTTATGCCCTCCTGATCGACATCGATCCCGCCGGCGCCGTACATGTTCTGTATCCTTTTGACAAGACTGAACTGCAGCCGATTGGTCCGGGATCAAGCAAGATCCTGGCTGGCAAATGCCGGGCCCTGTGGCCGTTTGGTACGGAGACATTGAAGTTATTTGCATTTTTAAGCAGACCTGATGATCTCGAAACACTCATGGGCCGGCAGGATCTTCATCCCGGGTCTCCGGAGTTTGAGATCCTGGAGAAAATGATCGGGATCCGCAGCCGGATTTTTCTGGATACACCCGTGAAAAACAATGCCGCCCAGGCGGCACTTCAACTTACCACCTACGCCGGGGAGGATAACTGAAGATAAATAGTTCTAAAATTTAAAATGAACTAAATTGAGCTAATCCGCCTGCGGCGGACTATCAATTTTATTAAAAACAGATTGAGCGTAGCGATTCGTTAATTTTAGTCATTTTAGGCAATTTAGATCACTTTAGAATTTTTTTAAAAGGAGTCACCCATGCGACGAATAATAATGGTGCTCATTGCCATCGGGATGATGGCACCCGCCGGCTTACATGCTTCCGACTATCGGCAGGGATATTCTTCGTCCTATGCGCTGGTAGTGGGAGTAGATAAATACCGGTATTGGCCGCATTTGGAGTATGCCGTCAAGGATGCCCGCGAAATGGCCGCTTTATTGAAGTCTCGAGGGTTTGAGCTGCAGATGCTCATCGATGAAAATGCCACAAGGTCCAATTTCCTTCAAAAGCTGGAAACCATCAAAAAATCTGCTGATGTCAACTCCCGTGTCGTGATCTATTTTGCCGGCCATGGCCAGACGGAGGACCTGCCAGGAGGAGGAGAAAGAGGCTATATCCTGCCGGTCGATGCAGATGCTTACAACTGGAAAGACACCATGCTGGACATGAAGCGGCTGAATCAAAGCGTTCGGCAAATAAAGGCCAAGCACATTTTTCTGGCATTTGATGCGTGTTATTCCGGTCTGGGACTGACCCGGTCCATAAAGAGGCATCCAGAGCAGGATTCCGCCTACATCATGAAAATGATGCAATCCAGGAGCATCCAAATCCTGACCGCCGGCAGCCGCTCGGAGCAGGCAATCGAGGCCGAAGGCCATGGCTTGTTTACCGAACATCTGCTGGCAGCCCTATCGGGGTCTGCAGACATCAACGCCGATGGTTATATAACTGGTACCGAAATCTATGCCACGCTGCGGCCCAGGGTAACCCAACAATCCCACAGCCGTCAGACTCCCCAATTCGGCTATATTGAAGGCAATGGAGATCTTATTTTCTACAATAGGCCTCGAAAAACAGAAAACGCTGCCGTATTAATCAATACCCGCATCGACGGAATTACAGATACGCCCCAGAACCGCCTGCCGTTTTCAATGCTCACCATCGCACATCCTGACATTGAAAACTATTCAGACGCCATCGCCTATGATCTGGATGGCGATGGCAAGGAAGAGATTATTGCTGCCTCAGACGATTGCCTTTATGCATTGAAGCCTGACGATTCCATATTCTGGAAAAAAGAATTCAATTTTCCGATCGTTTTAGATCTGATTGATCATTGGAATAATCGAACGGCCATCGGTATATCAGCGATAAAAAATAAAAACGTCCTCCTGATTCTGCTAAACAGTCGCGGAGAAATAATCTGGCGGCGTAATGGAAACCTCACGCCACGCCACCCGGTTAAAACGGCTGTCCGGCAAAAAATAGCCCAGCTGGCCGATATCGACCAGGACGGTTACGGGGATGTCCTCGCCATTGGCGATGCTGGATCGGGTTTGAATTCCCTTAGCCTATACGACCGTCACGGAAGAGAATTATGGCGATATGCCACCGGACCCTTGCTGCAAAATATTGTCATTTGGCCGAAGAAAGGAGGACGTCCGGATATCATCATCGGCACCTTCAGCGATGGCAATGGAAGTCCCGAGTTGCATACCGAAACCAAGGCCCGCCAAGCCTATGTCATCAGCATTGACGGCTATGGCAGGACAAACTGGGCCATCCGGATGGGTGGCTATTATACCGGTGTCCGAGTGCTGCTGGCCAATTTGGAAGGTGTTGAGCCCAGGGTCCTGTATGCTCACAAATATACGGCCCATAAATACCGCACTGATGAAGGCGGGCTCTATAGAATTTCCCGATCCGGTCGTATTCTCAATCGATTCGAAACAGATGATTCGATTTTGAGTGTTGTTGCCGGCCCATCTGGCGGAACCAGCGAGAAGCACCTTTATGCCGTGGATAACAAAAACAATCTTTTCAAACTGGACAGCCAATTGAAGATGCTGCAAAAAAAAGCCCTCAATCAAAATACAGCGTCCGGGGAATGGCGCCTTGTCGGCCTTCACGATTACGACGGCGATGGTGTCGATGACATTTTGATGTATTCATTCGATCGCCTTATTTATTCCAGAAATCCCATCTCAGAATCGGGTGCAAAGGACAAAAAATTTTATTCTAATTTGAAATTCCAGATCCTTTCACAGGATTTTTCAAAACTGATAAAGCGTGTAACCATAGGAGATGAATGGGCAGAGAGGGGTGGGTTTGTCGTCAAAGTTCTCGACCGACCGAATGTGCCGTATTTTGCCTTTATGGCACTAAGTGACAAGGTGATGCTATATAATTACTAGTCCTTATCGTATTTTATCTGATTACATGTTAGACGGAACGTAAGGAGTCAGGTTTCAGCATGGCCTCTGGCTGAAAAAACGGCCAGTCTGATCGAGAAAGAAACTTTTGGGGCTCGATTCCGAAATCGGTCGTTGTTGGGTTTCGCATTTGGCAATAACACCGGTAACATGTAGGTTGAATTGAGTGCAACGATTTATTATTCAGTGATGTAAACCAATTCTCATTGACGTCCGTCTAAATACGACAGAATCTAAGGGATCGCGTCTTCATATAATCGTAACCGGATTCATTTAATGGGGCATGGCAGGTCTTTCAGATTTTGCATAATATTTTGCCGGTATGCATAGATTGTAGCCTTTGAACTCTGAACGCAGAACCTGGAACCTTTCAGATTGATGGCGGAAATGGAGGAGATAGAAATGAAAGAGAAGAAAAGATTAGGATATGCAGTTGTAGTTTTGACAGCAATACTATTTCTCATTTCATGTGCCAACCCGCACCGTTATAACACCCAGCGAGGTGCAGCCATCGGTGCAGGTGTCGGTGCGCTTGCTGGACAGATGATTGGCAGGAATACAAAAGGCACCCTTATCGGGGCTGGGGTGGGTACCCTGTTAGGTGCCATCGTCGGAAACGCGGTTGATCAGGAGCACCAGGCGGCGGTGGAAGCAGCAGCGATGGATAAAAGAATCGTTTATTATGACAACAAGGATCGTGCCGTCGAGGCCATACCCGGCCCGGAAGACCAGCATACCAAATGCCGTAAGGTGACCATGCGTGAATGGGATAAGGGCAATCTCGTCAGTGAAAAAGTAGAAGAAGTTTGCGAGGGGGAAAAGGTTTCGAGATACTATTAACCAGATCCGGACAAGCCGGTACCCGACAGGCCTAACTATTGAGCTGTGCAACGAGGCAACCGAGTCCGCCGCCAACGTTAGTTTGGACATAATTACAATGCAATAGACATTCAAAGAATCAGCTCCAAGCTAATAGAGCCTCATTTTTTAGCTTATTTGATAGACAAATGGAATAGACGTTAAAGGATTTACTTCAATGCCACTATATTCTCGCGATTTAGTCTATTTGAGAGACAAACGGAATGGGATCTTCTATGGAAGGATTCGAACGTTTAGATTTGTAGTTTTCCGAAAAAGTCGCCATGACAACAACGAAACCCAATTGTAAAAAATTATTAAAGATTCAGGCGATTATCTTAAACAACATGTTTATCCCGGCGTACTCAACGGATCTGCGGTGAAAAAGAAATTGAATATGATAATAGAAGTCCCTTATCTTAGATCATTGACCAGGGTGCTAATAAAGCAGCCCCCTGATCCGCCGCCACTGCCGTTGCCGTCATTGTCATTATCATCGCGTGCAACCCCAAGTCCGGAAGGATCTTCAATGATGCCGTTTGGCTCACCGTCGTCATCACCCTTGCCGCCGTCTACCAGAGTCAAGCTCAACTGGTCTCGTTCGTCGTTGAATGAGATGTTTGCACTGTAATCGTACCAGCCGCGGTTTTGGCTATATTTATACCATTTATAACCTTTAGGTACGGCTTCCGTAAAGAAAATCGTGACGGTCGCACTGTCGCCGGACTTATCTACTTTAACTTTAAAATCGATGAGGCCGTAAATCATGTCTTCGGGCATTTTCTTTCGATCCCCAATATTGTCACTCGCAGGATCCACCGAATATAAGCTCACCAGGGCGGCGCCGCTTCCGGGTTTTAATCCCATCACCTTACCGTTTGCTGAATGAAATGTGATGGCGTCATCCGGCAAATCATGAATCCCATTTTCTTTTATGGTTATTTCAACCGTGTCTGAATCTGAAACATCACCTGAGTCATACACCGTCAGTTGAAAGACAACCGTGGTATCTTCAGTGATGGGGCCCGCAACAAAAGTGGGTTTGACGGTATTTTCGTCAGACAATACTACCGGCGGTCCGCTTATCTGAGTCCATTCATGGCTTACGACCGCATCATTGGGATCTGTTGACTGAGACCCGTCCAGCGTGACGGTTTGACCCTCTTCAACAATTTGGGGGGGACCGGCATTGGCTGCCGGTGGGTACTGATTAACGACATAGTTCACCTCAATGGTGTGATTGCTGCCAACATTCGAAAACACATAGCTGGTTGCAATGTTCTTCTCATCACCATCCACCCTCAGTTCCGACACGCAGTTACCCGAATTCGGTGTCATCGTGAAGGTAATATTGCTGCCTTGATAGACGGAGATGCTCCCTTCCGGAGAAATTCCACCTCCCGGGCCGGCCGTCGCCGTGATGGTATATGTCGTAATATCCGGACAGGTGTAAACCCCGGTCTTGCGGCCAAAATTCTGTGTCCAGTAGTGGCGATAAGTGCTGTTCGACAGATAAGCATATCCAACACCGATGTCGCAATAAATCGGGTTCAATATATTTGCTCGATGACCGGAACTTGACATCCAGGCATCAACGACGCGTTCGGGGGTTGGTTGGCCGGCGGCGATATTTTCACCGTAGGTATTGTAGGAATAGCCGGCAGCTGTAATTCGATCCGCTACGGTGCGCCCGTCAAGGCTTTCGTGACTGAAATAATCCTGAAGTCCCATGTCTTCCGAATGGTCCCGGGCTGCTGTCGCAAGGTTGGTGTCAGCGTTTAAGGGATGAAGCCCCTGGTCGGCTCTTTCAGCATTCACCAGATCAAGGACCTCACTTTCAAAATCGGCATAAACATAGTTTGAAGTCAGAAAAAGACAGAATAATGTTAAGTAAAATATCCGTTTCACCGGTTTGATCCCTCCTGCATTCGTACCCAATCGGTTTTTAAGAATAAGAACTTCGACGACAGGCTGGAATGAAGCAAGAATCGCACCATTAATTACTTAAATTTAAATACAGAACAATTTCAAACTGATATACGCTTGGTCGTACTTTTTTCTTAGTTTAAGTTGACACTATTTTTAAGTTTTAATTACAAAACTGTTACTCAATGACAATACCACCGGCCATCAAAATACAAAAATAAATATTAAAAACTATTCTATTTTTGTGTCTTTGCGCCTTTGTGGCCATTTATTCAGACTAGCCTATAACCATTTCTTTCTTTTGAACCAAAAAATCATAAACACAAAAATTACGATCAGCAGTATCCAGAGGACAGGATATGACCAAGGCCACTTCAACTCCGGCATATATTCGAAATTCATCCCGTAAATGCCCGCGATGAAAGTCAAAGGAATAAATATCGTGGCCATAATCGTTAAAACTTTCATGACTTCGTTCATGCGGTTGCTGACGGTGGAAAGATACAAATCCTGCAGGCCCGAAAGAACATCGCGAAATGATTCGATGGTGTCCATAACCTGGCTGGTATGATCGTAAAGGTCCCTGATA
>JASFFJ010000233.1:0-10125 GCA_050124355.1 Desulfobacterales bacterium
CAAGCCGGTCTACCTGTGGATTGACGATGGCAAGGCCGAGCTGCGCGATGCCTCGCACCTGTGGGGCAAGGTCACCGGTGAGACCGAAGCCGCCATCAAGGACGAATTGGGGGATGCAAAAATCGAGGTGCTCCAGATCGGACCCGGTGGTGAAAAAATGGTGCGCTTTGCCGGCTTGATAAACATGTGCAATCGAGCCAACGGCCGCACCGGCATGGGCGCCGTCATGGGCAGCAAAAATTTAAAAGCCGTGGCCGTGCGTGGCGGCAATAAGCCCCAGGTGGCGGATAAAGAGGGCCTGCAGGAATTGAAAAAGTGGGGCGCCAAGACATTTCCGACGGCCGATGTCGCCGGACTGGGCAAATTGGGTACCGCCGGTGTCGTTTCCGTACAACATGCCGAAGGGGGTTTGCCGACCTACAACTTCAACAGCGGCGTGTTTGACGGCTGGGAGGCGATTGACGGTCAAACCCTCTACGATACGCTGTTGGCCGGTAGCCAGGAAGGTCAGCAGGATCGTAAAGGCCGGGACACCTGCCACGGCTGCATCGTTCGCTGCAAACGCGTGGTGGACTTTAAACAGGGGTCTTACGCCGCTGAGCCGCTTTACGGTGGACCGGAATATGAAACCCTTGCGGGTCTTGGCAGCTATTGCGGCATCGATGATTTGGCGGCCATTTGCCAGGCCAACGAACTTTGCAATAAATACGGCATCGATACCATTTCCGGCGGCGCCACCATTGCCTGGGCCATGGAGGCCTTTGAAGCCGGCGCTCTGACAACCGCGGATACTGGCGGCCTGGAACTTAAATTCGGCAATGCGGCGGCCATGGTCAAGCTGGTTGAGATGATCGGCGAACGACAAGGCTTCGGCGATATTCTGGCAGAAGGGTCCGCCCGCGCGGCAGCCAAGTTGGGAAAAGGCGCCGAGTTTTTAATCACCGCCAAAGGACAGGAGCCGCCGGCCCATATGCCCCAGGTGAAACGCAGTCTGGCGCTGATCTATGCCGTCAATCCGTTTGGTTCCGATCACGAAAGCTCTGATCATGATATGACCTATGAAGAAAAAACCTACAAAGCCTATCAGGATCGTTATGAGTCTCTGGGTTTGAGGCGTCCGGGGCCGGCCCAGCAGCTCGATGCCGCCAAAGTGGAGTTTACCCGTGTCACTCAGCAGTTCTTCGGCATGCTGGACAGTGTAAATCTGTGTCACTTTGTGTGGGGCCCATCCTGGCCGCTCTACGGACCCGAGCAAGCGACTGACCTGGTCAAGGCCGTTACCGGCTGGGACGTCACCCTGCAGGAATTGCTCGAAGTTGGTGAAAGACGCATCAACATGATGCGGGCCTTCAATGCCCGTGAAGGAATTGCCCGTGATCAGGACAAGCTGCCCGCCAAGTTTTTCGAACGGCCCCTTAGCGGCGGACCCAGCGACGGGGTCAAGGTCGATAAGGCGGAATTTGAGGTCGCACTGGAAGAATATTATCAACAATGCGGCTGGGATGATAAGGGCATCCCGCAGCGTGAAACCCTGGAGCGTTTGGGGCTGGACTGGGTGGCCGATCAGTTGGGGATATAAACACAGACCAACTCAGTACATGTATTCCTAATTTTGGTAACGTACTCACCACCGAGGCGCAAAGAGCACAGGGTTAAATGTAAAAAGGGGGCTGACTCACACTGAATCTGCCCCTCTTCTTTATATTATGTTACACGCGTTGATCTCCTTGATATTTAAAATCAAGAGTTGAAATCCAGATCATCGGGGCAGGATCCTTTGGCAGGCTCAGAATAAATTTGTCCCCCCTTGAAAAGTGGCGGCGTTTTCTGACGCTCAACCTTGAATCTGAGGCTTTAGGATCCCCACTCATGAAACTTTATTAATTTAGACAGGATTTGCCCGCCAAACTGAAGGCGGACTTTCAGCAGGATTGACGGGATTTTTTTCTCCTGCAGCGAGAAGCCCTTCAACCGGGGCCGCTTTATCCTGACTATCCTGCATGCCAGGGCGAAGCTTTTTTAGCGAAGACTGGTTGATCCTGTCAGAAAATAGAATCTTATCTCGTTAAGATTTTTATTTGATCAGGCTGGATGCTCCCGGCCGGAGGCGATGCTCTTATAATTCTGTCTTCTATTCCCAATAGTGAGAACCAATACGACGATATTTTCATCCTGAGTTTCGCATAAGATGCGATAGTCCCCTACTCGATATCGCCACAACCCGGTATGATCACCTTTTAAGGGTTCCCCGAAATGTCGCAGGTTCTTGCACCATTCAATTCGGTTATCCAACCAATCGAGAATTCGTCTATAAGTCTATAATTCCTCTGCAGTGTACTGTGCCCATTGAACAAGACGCTCACGCAACTTTTCATAAATTTCTAGTGAATGAATTCGCTCTATAAGGGTTTCCATGTTGATCATGCCTTCAATTAAAAGTATTCGAACAAAGTTTCTATCTTTTTCCCTGAAAGCGACAAGCTTACTCGCAGAAAGATCATGTGCTTCAATACACCAACCAGTTTTCCCGTTGGTTGATGTATCGCCGAATACCCTTGTTACTCTTTGTTGCCAACTAGCGGTAACTTCACGGCCTCTTCTATAAGCAAACCATGCACATAAAATCCATGTGTTTGATGAAAAAGAGAAAGTTCCCCTAACAAGGCATCGATAAGGTCAATTTTATCAGATCGATTCTTGGGTTGAACATCCAATTCAATTGAAGTACGAAGTTCCGCTGTTGCATCTGGGTATCTACCGAGGATTGATTGCGATCCGAATATCCACAGCTCGGAATCTTCAGCGACTTCACATGCTGCCCTGATGGCATGTTCAAGCTGTTCACGCGTCATGTGTTCCCTCCGAGGCCGTTCAGTAATCGGCTCCTCTCGTCAGAGTTCAGAATGGCGAAAATGGGGTTGCTCTGACGTAAGCGATTGGCTCTTTCGCTGGTCGATATTAAAAATTGCGATAAACGCCGAATAGAATATGATTCCAAGATATCGCGCCATTCTTCAATATCTTTAGTTGCTGAGCCTTGCTTGCTCTTTAGCATACTCATGATATGTTCTTTTGCCCTTCTTACAAGTGAAGTATCGTGTTCAATCGCTTCAGATAACCTAAGTGCTAATTTCATTAGCTGTTGGTCTTTTTCCTCATGAGTGAGAGCCGTTTTAGACAAATTTCGACTAAATCTGTCAGAGAATGGTATGACCCCATACAATAGGGCCACCTGACCCGCTTTTAAATTGGATAGATCAGCTAGTGTATAACCATTCACCTCAACGGTAAGATCGAATTTTCGTTCTATTTGGTATAGGTTTTTTTGTAGCTGTTGAATGTAGTTGGCCAAAAACTTCGTTTCATGCAGAACACCCACTATCAAGGGGTCTCCAAACTCATCCGGAAAATTTTGTATCCATACCGCACGTGCATAAGGTGTCAGTTTCTCAATTTGGTTTTTGATAGCGCCAAGCAGATCTTCGAAACGATTCTTCTCAGATTCATAAAGCTTCAGCACAGCCTTCACAAGTATATCAGCACGGCGAAGCTCATATTGATGTGTTCGTCCCCCGCCAACACGAACGACAAAACCAGATTTGAGAAGTCGTTTTAATGCCTTATGCGCCCCGGGTATTGTAAGTCCGGCACGCTCGGCGGCATCAGGAGCTGTGAGAGGTCCGTCAACCTCGTTTGCCAGGACTCTCAACAATCTTACGTGGGACTCTTTCCCCAGCAGTTCATTGAGTGGATTACTTAAAGAGTTTTGATCAGAGACAATAGGTCGCATAATCGTTAAAATTCCTTTGATTTAGAATCAAAAATAATAGAACGAGACTTAAATTAACTTTAGTTATAATATATTAACAATAGTTGTGTTTTATAAACTATAATTAATATTCAAAATAATAATAATCTTAGATCAATGCAAGCTATTTGTGAAAAAAGTCAGTTGAATACGATTGCCATCGTCTTGGAATCTTGTATCCAAGATATTCTGCTCACAATCTTCAAAACGAGTTTGCCGTTCTGGACTGGGGTGGTGGGATTTCGCTGTCATTCATTACCCGATATAGGCTTTAGGATCCCCGGTCATGAAACTTTATTATTTTAGACAGGATTTACAGGATTATCTTTCAACAGCTGATTTATTCTGTTCTACCTGCCGATGCGAGTACGATTAAAGGACCTTGTATGTTTGAAACTATGGCTTGGAATACGATCTCTTAGGTGGATAAAATTTCGGTGGGAATAGCCTTTTGAGTTATATTTGGGTCGGCTAAAACTATTAGTATTATGCCGGCTGTATCTATGGTCTGGGGAATGGCCATACTTTTCATAGGACGGATCGCTATATTTTTTATACGGATATGAGCGCTGCTTTTTATAGGTATTTGGTTGGTGGCCGTAATGATAGTACCAGCGGCTGTATCGATGCCGGTTACCAGGTTCTCGATAGACCCTTTCATGGTTCCAGCTTGATCCCGCATTATCGTAGTCGTAGTGGTGTCCAAACCGGTACGGTGCTCCTTTATCGGGCGTTACCTTTGGTAATTCAAATCCGAGTGCAGCGTCTATACCCGCAATACCGATCCACCAAGCGGCTATGAGTAAAAACATCAATTTCATTTTATCACTCCAGGTGCAAATCTAATTGAATCATGTAGGTAAAGAGACATTTTCTCGATTTAGGTGACAATGATTAACGCACTTAGCGGATTTTATCTAACAGTTAGACAGGATTTACAGGATTGACGGGATTTTTTTCGCCAGCGGCGAGAGTCTCTTCGGCCGAAGGTCGCTATATCTTGTTGATCCTGTTAATCCTGCCTGCCCTGTGAAATCTTTTATGTACTTATTTCTCCGGGGTCCAATTGCTTTTTAAAGATAAGAATCTATTCCTCTTTTATTGCAATCTGTCGTCATTGGATTATTTATTATTTGTTTCCGGATGAAGACCAAAACTTACAGTATAATCCAGTTAATCCTGTCTATATTAAAACTTTTGGTTATTTTTTGAATTCTTTTGGAGATAATTTATCTTGATGGGTACAGTTTGGGCACAAAAGTTTTTTTAAAGATTTGACCAAATCGTTGAGAATCAGTATTATGGACACCATTAGAAAATTGGAATCAATCCTTCTTTAGATTTTACAGACATAAAAAACCGGTTAATTTAATGTCCAGAATAACAAAAGAGGAAATTCTGAGTCTTCTGATTCAACACAAGTCTGAACTGGAGAACAGATTCAAAGTTCGTCGCATAGCACTTTTTGGATCATATGCGCGCGGTGATCAAAAACCTGACAGTGATGTGGACATTCTGGTAGATATTGATCCTTCGGTGGGTCTTGAATTTGTAACATTGGCCGAGCAAATTGAGCAATTGTTGGGACTTCCGATTGAATTGGTTTCGCGGCGAGCAATCAAACCAAACAAATTGAAATATATTGAACAGGATTTAATCTATGTCTAAAAGATCTCCGGAACTTTTAAAGAATCTCTAAAGAAAATTCGTTCCAAATTAAAAGATTGAAGAGAAATAATTTAACCCCGCTGAAATAAGAACAACTAAAATTTCATTGGGCAGGCTGGAGAGGTTGGGCAAACAGAGACACTGAGTACGCAGAGGACTTATCTTTTTTATTTCTTTTGACAAGATTTACCGGATTGATGGGATTTTTTTTCGCCTGCGGCGAGAGACCCTTCGGCCGGAGGCCGCTCTATCCTGACTATCCTGCATGCCAGGGCGAAGCTTTTTTTTAGCGAAAAAATTAGGGGACGTTGGTGACTAATTCGACTTATTTATCTTATGAAATTTTGATTGAATCAGATATCGCAAGTATTTTCAAATCACATCAAAAAAGGTATCATGGAGGGTTAACATTTAATTGTCATTTCGGGAACGGGCTTCCCTGCATTTTTTTGGGAAAGGATAACACTTTTTCACAGTCGGTTATCAGGTAGCCAAATCGCTCAATAAGAACACATTGGTTTCTCGAACACGTTGAATATCTCGATCGTTCGTAATAACGGTATTTGCCGGTTGCGCCAATGCCGCAGCTACCTGAAGTATATCCGGCAAAGGCAAGCCGTACTTGGCTCTCAGCGATCCAGCCATAAAACCAATCTCCACATCGAATTTTATATTTGATATATTGGGCATATTACGAATCGCATTGCGATATTTGTCTGCAATGACGAATTGTCTTATTTTCAGAGGCTTGACTAACACTTCGGCAGCAGTAATTGGGGTAACGATGGCGGAGAAAACGCCTACTTTGATTTGGTTGAACAGATTTTCACATATATCGCCAAAAGACGGGTGGTCTTCGAATAGATATATAAAAACCATTGTATCGATGACATCCCCATGTCTGCCGTCATGATCTTTTGAGTGCATCAGATCTGTCTTCCCACTCACGGCGGAGTTTCTTAACATAATCGGTGGCGTCATTGCCATCCGACAGATTCCGACCAATCCCTCTGAAAATTGCCGGCGATATTGGATAAATAACCAGTTTATCGTCTTCGATGGTTACCTCGACCTTGGAGTTGGGCCTTAAATTTAGCTTTTTTCTCTCTTTCAGTGGGATAACGACCTGATAGCGTTTGCCAACCGTTGCAATTGTCATATTTATTACCTAAAAATCATATTTATCAATGATAATCATATTTAACCTACAAGTATTTAAGAATCAAAATGATATCGATTCTGACAGGTTCGTAGCCAAGCTGGATGATATTTCCCGGGTTCGTAAAATCATCAACTGCAAGATTTAGGGACCCAAATCCAAATTCATCCAGTGCGATCAATAATCTCTTTGCATTATCTGTTGTCGGCTCGATTAAAATGTCAATATCCTTTGTATAACGCGGCCGGGCATGATAAGCGAGTGCAAAGGCACCGATCACACAATATCGCACACTATGCTTGTTTAATAACTCTAAAAACTCTTCGTAGTCTTTTTCCGTCTTCACGAAACCTCAGATCGTGGGATTTGAAATATTCTTCACGCAAGATTTGAACGCTTTCAACCCGCTCCGTACTTGAAAGATTCATGTAATACGCAGTATCGAAATCTTGGGCCTCCTCAAATGACCTGGCTATATTAACCCAGATTTTTTTCATGCTGCAATGATATCATCCAGAGTTTAGAAAGGCAACAAGTCCCTTCGCGGTTCAACCCTTGACTAAAACCTGTAAAGTATCATTGTTGCTCAGAAATTCTGATGAATGATTCTTGGGGAATCCAATCTGATTTGAAACGGCTCCAATGATGTAGTTTAGGGAGGACCATAAGTAAATAAATTACGTATGCATGTTGCAAGGACTTTTGGGTTCTTCAAACTCATGACCCTTATTATTCTCCAATTCTCTGCGCGCTATCGCCTTTTCATAAAGTTTAACATTCGTTTCAGCACAATCACCGACACGAACAATCCTGGATTCCGGATCAAGGCCGGAATGACAGGAACGTACTGCCATGATGTCCTCCATTTTGCGTCACGTTGGTTCGATTTTTTAAAACCTCTTCGACTTAATTATGAGGGTATTTTGGAATCATCATTTTAAACTTCCAGCCGCAAGAAATGAACCGCACCATTTCGTGAACCCACCATAAAAAGATCCGGCCCCAGGGCATGGGCACAAATGGATCGATCCTCTGCAATATAGGTTGCGATGCGATTGCCCGTCCGGCAGTCCCAGGCATGCACCATTTCGTCCGTACCGCCTGAGAGAATATACCGCCCGTTGGGACTGCAGGCGACGGCAGTCACCGAATAGTTCTGACCATATTCAGTGTGCGCCAGGTCCCACAGCATCTCGGGTTTTCCTTTATCCCATACGTGGATGCGACCGAAATGCGTACCCGCGACCACGATACGGCCGTTGCGTGCGCCGGCTACAGCCGGGGCACCACTTTCGTTGCGCATTTCAACAATTCGGGTACCGTCAGTGGTGTGCCAGGCGCGTAAATCAAAGTCGCTGCCTGCGCTAATCAGCCATTTGCCGTTATACGCTAACGCAAGGCCGGAGATTTTTTCAATATTCAAATTCGCTTTCCGCCAAATCTCAAAGCCCTGACTAATATCCCAGGCAAAGATGCTGCCATCCCGGCAGCCAACAAAAAGTACATCATCATTTTTGGAACATACCAAGGCCGTCGCCGTGGTATCCGTCAGATCGAACAATTTACTTTCAGTTCCATTCCAAAGGTCGATTCGTTTCACCGTGTTCTCATCGCCGGCAAAAAACATGATCCTCGCATCACTGGAGACACATAATCGCCGGGCATCGCAATTCTCGATTCGGTGAGCCGGAACCGGCTGTAATCCGCCGAGCTGCCAAACTGCGATGCTGCCATCGCCGGTGGCGCTGACCGCTAGCTGACCATCCCGGCTTGCGGCGACGGTGTGCACCAGATCAGAATGTCCCTGCGTGTTATCTGTCAGGGCTGCACGTTCCAAAGACCAGCGATAAACACTGGTCCCGCTTGCGTTGTATGCGATGTCTCCTTTAGGCTCAAGAACAACCGACCAAAAGTTTGGTGGCATCAGATGAGATTGTAATCTCCTCAATGTTTCGGCGGGAGCATTACCAGTTTGTTAGCAAAAAAACTAGATCAGTATGACATCTGACCTTTTTTATACTTATCGAAAACCTGGTCATAGGTGCCGTTATAAATCGCACAACGGATTGCAAGCATTTCGTTTCCAGTTTCTTTAACCCACCATGCGCCCGATCGTTTCATTCGCGTATGACTGATAAATTTGTTTGCAGATTCAATGCCACCGCTTCCAATAGGATAACCGCCGATTCGATCACCGCGATAATGTATTCTTTGCCGGTTGTTATCCAAATAGCCGATCAGTTTTCTGATTTCTTCTTTTGCCAAATCATCCTTGGGTTTCATCCGCTGCAGGCCCCAGATAACATTATCGACTTCGGCATAAAAAAGCCGTGTCAGTGTACTTTCCACCCATTCAAGACACTTTTTCGAACCCTCACCATATTGCAGCCGGCCAACCTTGTGAATATGCTCGGCACAATGAAAATAGTCCAATATCTGCCGGCCTTTTGGAAAACAGGCCGTCATATGTTTCCACAACCAATCGGCGCCATCTCCCAATAAGCCGATGCGAAGATTATCCTGGGGGATGCGAGATGAAGCCAATAATAAATCATCACCAAATTGTTCTTCATTTTGAATTTGATGCCAGCTGGCCACATGCACGATTCGATCCTTACCCAGCAAAAATATGCGGAAGCCCTTGGCTTCCTGCCATCGCCCTTTGCCTCGTTTTTCATCGCGTTTAGCCTTGGGCCGTGTGGGGACATGGGCACCGTCGGAAGCAACAACCAATACCGGCTGCCAGGCTCTCTCGTTGACTTCCTGACACCGTTTGGCTATTTCTTCTTTACTTGGTATAACATCTTCAATACAGGCATAGGCACCGACCTCTTCAAATGTGGCGTGCATGAAATGGTCACTGACACTATGGCCGGTGAGCTCTGCAAACAATTCACTGCTGCCGGAAAACGGCATTTCTGCAGCGGTTTTGGTCGATTTTTTCTGAACATCAAACTGATGCTTCTTGCGACTGATTTCAAGCACCTTATCCAAGGGTGAAAAACCATATGAACAATCCACACAATAATACCAGGGCCGTTCTTTCAAATCACTGGGGCCCTGCATGGTTTCCAACTTTTTGGATGTGTCGCGCCGTTTTTTGCACATCTTGCCACACTTTGGGCAAGCCGTGTATTGCTGATCAAACAACCCGGCATACTTTTGTTCAATCAACGCTTGCAGACAAGCACCAAAAAACTCCCGCTTCGTTTCGGAAAACAGTTGGCTGAGTTCCTCTAGCGTGGGCTCTTTGTCATCCACAAACACTTCGGCTATAATTTTATCAACCCACTTGTCCACTTCATTATGGATCATATGGCGAAATCTCCCCGGTGCATCCTGTTCAAAAGCCCGAGCTGTAAATCCCATGCCACCCCCCATTACAGCCCTGCCAATTGCTGGCGGAATCCAAATGTAAGCGGGTAAACATAGATATCCTTGACAGCTGCGCCTTGTTTTTGGTTGCCACGGTCCATCCGACCACGACCGG
>JASFFJ010000234.1:0-10105 GCA_050124355.1 Desulfobacterales bacterium
TTAAAATTTATCTGAACGGCAACCCGGTAAACCCGAAACGGGTGAAATCCTGCTAGATATAGGGTGCCATTTTCATCATGAGATCATGCTTTTGCAGCCCGCCCGGTCCGCTTTCTTTCATCTGGCCATTGTCAAAAATGAAAATGAACGGGACGCTCATAATATTATATTTAGCTGCCAACACCGGGCTTGCTTCAACATTAAGCTTCCCGACACGGACTTTTCCTTTTGATTCGACCCCAAACTGGTCGATAATCGGTGCCACGGCACCGCAGCTCGGTCACCAGGGCGCCCAGGCCCATATCAGTACCGGCAAAGGAGACTTCAATATCTGGCTGTCAAAATTTGCGTCGGTTACCATGATCGGCTGTGGCGCAAACAGTTCCCTTGTTTGCAACTGCTCACCGCACTTGCCGCACTTGGGGCCGGCTTCCAGCTTGCTGGAAGGGATCCTGTTTTTAGCCCCACATTGCTGACAACGCATTTTATAGGTTTCTTCCCGATCGGTATGATTGCTCGGGGCCGGCAACGATTCATGGCATCTGCCGCACTTGGCCGCCATACCGATTCTCTCGGCCGGAATTCTGTTGGCCGCACCGCAACCGGTGCATCGAATGATAACCTTTTCGGTGTCGCTCATTGGTTTTTTCACTCCAAATTAATTTTTTATATAATAATGTCTCAAATTTAGTTGTCAAAGGGAAAGAGGACCAATTGCAGAAGGCAGTAGACAGCGGTTAGTGGAAGGATGACAGAGGGATTTGGAAGTGGGAAGTTGGAATGCGGAATGCAGAAAAAAAGAAAAGCAAAGGGCATGGGACAGATGACGGACGATGGGCTATGAGGTAAGAGCAACCAGCATCCAGTATCGAGTATCCAGCATCAAATACCCCATTCCTTAACTTCCGATATCCGTCATCTGACATCTGTCCTCTGACCTCCGTCCTATTTCATGACCCCATAGGACTTGAGCTTTTTGTGAAGTGTTTTGCGGGTAATCCCGAGACGACGGGCGGCTTCGCTCTTGTTTCCGCCGGCAGCATCCAGGATTTTTAATATGGTCAACCTTTCCACCGATTCCAGGGGATTGTCGCCGTTGATATCGATTTTTGAGATCTCCAATCCTTTACCGTCATATGATGCTGTGCCGGTAAACATGGGGAAATCCTCTGCAGAAATGTAATCCGAGCGCGACAACACCACGGCTCTTTCCACGGCATTCATGAGCTCTCTGACATTTCCGGGCCAGCCATGCCGGATCAGGAGATCCAGGGCCTGGGGCCTGAAGCCATTTATTTTTTTGTGGTTTTTAGCCGCAAATCTTTCCAGAAAGCGCTGGGCGAGCAGCGGGATGTCTTGCTGTCTACTGCGCAGCGGCGGAATTTCCATATCGACGACATTGAGTCTATAGTACAGGTCTTCTCGGAACTGCCCTTTGCCGATCAAATCGGTTAGGTTTTTGTTGGTAGCGGCAATCACCCTTACATCCACCCGGATAGTCTTCTCTCCGCCAACCCGGGTAAACTCTCTTTCCTGTAGGACCCGCAATAGTTTAACCTGCATGATCAACGACATTTCGCTGACTTCATCCAAAAACAGGCTACCCCCGTGGGCCTGATAAAATCTTCCTTCTTTTCTGCGATCTGCTCCGGTAAAGGCCCCTTTTTCATGGCCGAAAAGTTCGGATTCCAACAGGGTTTCGGTGATGGCCGCACAATTGAGTTTGACGAAGGGGCCGTCCTTTCTGGAGCTGTTGTAATGGATGGCACCGGCAATGAGTTCTTTGCCGGTACCGGATTCGCCGGTAATGAGGACGGTGGCTTCGGATGGGGCCACCTGGGCCACGATTTCCAGGGTATGTGTCATGGCCGGACTTTGACCAATGATATTTTGCCGGTCAAAATGTTGCCCCAGGCTTTCTTTGAGCAGGCGGTTTTCTTCCTTTAGACGGGTATGTTCCACGGCTCTTTCAATGGTAATTTTGAGCTTGTCGAAATCAAGGGGTTTGGTCAGATAATCGTGTGCCCCCTGTTTTAAGGATTTGACGGCGTTGTCCACCGATGAATAGGCCGTCATGATGATCACCGGGATGGCCGGGTTATACAATTTGATTTGCGTCAGAGCTTCCAGGCCGGAGACCCGGACCATGCGAACATCCATGAGTACCAGATCATAGGACTGCTTTTTGACCCGATCGATTGCCGCGGCACCGTCATCGGCCTCGGACACCTCATATCCCCATCCGCCTATGAGTGTTCGCAGCATGATGCGATGGGTATTGTCATCATCGACAACCAATATCTTACTAATTTCTGTCATGCGTTGTACCATCCAAAAGACGTGCGTTTATAAACCAGTAGAATATCATCGAGGTTAAGAATACGAAATACGAATTTCGCGTTTCGAATTTAATTCTAGTGAAAAACCCAGTATTTTATGCAATGATTTTTTATAACTTCTCCTTGACAGGTAATATCAGCGTAAATGTCGTGCCCTCCTCCGGTCGGCTTGAGACGTTTATCTTGCCGCCCATCGCTTCCACGGTATTGTGTGCAATCGCCAACCCCAAACCGGTTCCAGTTGATTTGGTGGTAAAATAAGGATCAAATATCCTGGATACGTGTTCCACGGGGATGCCGCAACCGGTATCGGAAACCTTCATTTCAAGGTGGCGGCCTTCTGCGTCGGCCGAAAGCTCGACCGCAAGTTCGCCCGCCGGGTCCATGGATTCGACGGCATTCAGGTATATGTTTAACAGCACCTGGTTGATGCGATCCGGATCAATCATTGCCTGCTCTAATCTTGCGTTTATAATCGTTTTTACAGTGATTTGTTTTTCTTTGGCCTTTTGTTCAATCAATCTGACGGAATCATTGACAAGCTCCTTGAGCGATGTCAATCTGGGAGACACCGGCACCGGCCTGGCAAATTCCAGGAGCTGACCCACTACCCGGTTCAATCGATCGACTTCGGAGATCATAATATCGGCTGTTTTCTGATCCTGGGGGGCTTCCGGATATCGTTCTCTAAAGTAAGTGGCAAACCCCTTAATCGAACTTAAGGGGTTACGGATTTCATGGGCCACGCCGGCAGCCAGTCGGCCCACAGATGCCAGGCGCTGGCTTCTGGTAATTTCTTTGCGCAAAGATTGCACTTCCGTTAGATCTTTAAACAGCAAAATGAATCCTAAATGCACGCCGTCGGCATCTTTCAGAATACTGGCGCCGATCTCAAGCGGCACGCTTCTGCCATCTGCGATGGTGCAATCGATTTCTTCCTCGATGATTTGACCCCCTTCAGCCAACCGTTCGACAACCTCCCAAAGCCGAATCGGCAGCATTTGATCGGCCTTCTTTCCGATCAAATTAGGAGAAGACAGCTGCAGCACGCTTTCGGCGATTTGGTTGCAAGCCGCGATTCTATAATGGTCGTCGAGGGCGATGAGACCGATGGGCATGTTTTCGACGACATTATCGGAAAAGGCCTTGATCCGTGTCAGAGAAGCCTTGGTGGCGCGATTGCTTTGGACCAAAAAAATGAGCATAATGCCAGCGAATCCGACCAATAGCAGGATCACCCCCATGATGACCGCATGTCGGATATCGGCATCCTGGGCTTCGATAATCGAGCTCATGTCAAGCCCCACGAATATGGCCCTGTCGGGTTCGTCCAAAGAACCCGGCAACATTCTTCTTTGGTTTCGCTGTGGCGGATATCCGTGCCCCATCATCATGGCGCCATACATCCTGCCTTTGGGATGTCTTAAGGGGGTAAATTTTCGAAACACTTCAAAGACCCGGCGACCTTCCGGTCCTGTCACCTGTCGCCAGCGAAGATGGTCGGCCTGGACAATTGCTGCCGGGTCTAAACCTTCTTCAATCTTGGTTCCAACCTTATCAAGGTCGTTGTGGGCCAGGATCACGCCGGTTCTGTCTGTCACCAACAGATAAATGATGTCCGGTTGCCGGGCCATCTCGGTTAAAAGCCGTTGAAGCTGAAAACCACCGCGCTGCATACCCATCATGCCGGTACGGGTACCGGCTTCAAATGACCGGATTAAGGCGGCACCTTTTTCCAACAATAAATGGATGCTTTTTTCTTTCTGACGATTGATATTCTCAATGGTCATAAAGGTGAATATCGGCAGGAGAACAGCCACTGCAGCGATCAATACCCACGGGTGAATTCCGATCCAGGGGATTTTATTTTTGGGTTTTGTCAGCATGACCCATGATCAGAGCAAAATGAGTGCCTAAATTCAGAACTGCTGATGCGTCGTAAAATCTGATGCCACACATCTGTCTGTTGTCGCGCCAACAATACTGGATTTCGGTCGAATTGTTCTGAATTTAATTTTTTAGTCTTAATTGGTTTTATATTCAAAACAAAGGTTGTCGTTATTACCTTTTTGGGGGTTATAATTCTGTCTTGGTTACTTTTTACCCAAGTCGCCAATCGAACATGGATACTTGGTATCCACTTCATTAATATGCCTCTGGAATTATCATTGTCAACGAAGTGGGACGGATATTAAATAAATTCAAAATTTCAATAAGTTGTATAATGTTTTTTCATTTAGCGATTGCTTGGCATACCCTTTGCCTATACAGAATGACAATAAGATGAAAAACCCTAATGACTCAAGCGGAGGTGAAAAATGAAAATGAACAATTTTGCTAAATTGGTTATCCTCTTGGCAATCGCAGGTATCGTTGGATTTGCGGCAACTTCTTTTGCCGGCTGGGGCAGAGGCGGCGCTGGCAATTGCCGGGGCCAGGGTTCCGGTTGGGGCCAAAGAGAGTTTACCCCTGCAGACTGCCGGGGTAATTTGAACGAGGAACAGATGACCCGGTTGAACGAGAATCGGCGGGCTTTTTTTGAAGAGACCCGTAATCTGAGGGAGAATCTTTATCAGAAAGAGCTCGAGCTCAGAAGTGAACTGGCCAAAGCAGATCCCGATGCTCAAAAGGCAGGCGATTTGCAGACGGAAATTTCCAATCTGACCGCCCAACTGGATCAGAAGCGGATCGCTCACCGCATCAAGATGAAAAAGGAAAATCCGGAACTTGTTGCCGGTAGAGGTTACGGAAAAGGCGGCTGCGGTATGGGCCGCGGATCACACGGCCCGGGTATGGGTCGAAGATTTCACGGCCACGGCGGCGGTTGCCGGTACTAGAATTCAATTGAAAACCCTTGCCTTCCTGCTCTTAAAATATTAAGAGCGGGACTCTTAATTTTATTCTCTATTATATGCTCAGCTATTTTTTTAAACAACATCGTGGCTGGAAGCCGTTCCCACAGGGACCCAAGAAATATGGGAGTGGTTTCCCAGCCACAACCAGTACGCTGCGTTATTTTTCTTCCACCCGCATAGTATTCTAACATCATCTGACATTTCCAGAGCCAGTTTGTTAGAACCAATACCTAATAACGAACGGGCATTTCTTTCTTGACTCAGAACCCGATTCCCACTACTAAATTCAGAACTACTGATGTGTCTTAAAATCGGATGCAACAAAACTTTCAGAAATCGCGTCAATAAAACTGAATTTGGGCGAATCGTTCTGAATTTAATTTTTTATTTCGGTTCTAAAACCAAAATAAAAGGCGTCGATATTACCTTTTTCTAAATTATCGTCCCATTTATTATGGGTTTTCCCGTATTTGCGAAATAATTGAACACTTGATGTTTCAATAATTATAAGATACTGAATTGATGACCATAATTTTTTTAAGCAACCAGTTAACCAATAAACTATTCAACGAGGTCTGAAAGGTATGAAAAGATGTAATTTACCCATAAAATCAGAGGGGCCCGTTAAACTTGCGGGTCAAACGTCCCAAAACCCTTTTCAAAAGGAGGTCAAAATGAGCAAGAGAATTTTCGCCGTGACAATTTTTACTGTCTTTTCTATGGGGCTTCTGCTCATGCCGTTTTGTGCAGTGCAAACGCAGGCCCAGGACAAACTCGGCTGGGTCGGCCCCGTTTACAAGGAGTTGTCTGCCAGCCTGACCAAGGGTTTCAAGGAATATTACAAGAAGACACATGGCAAGGATGTAGAGATCACCTTCGTGCGACCAGGGGGATGGCCGGTCTGCCTGGATAAGGTGAGAGCTTGGGGCGGCCAACCGGATGCCGACATCTTCCTGGGGGCCGGTGCGCCGGCGCATGAAGTCTTAAAGCAGGAGGGCCTGATCGTTCCCTACCGACCAAAGGGTTGGGACAAGATTCCCGCCGATTGGCACGGCATGAAGGTCAAGGACGAGGGCGATTTATGGACCTGTTTTGCGCCCTGGATCGTCACGAATCTATACAATGAGAAGGTTTTGAATAGGCTGAGACTGCCGCCGCCAAAAACATGGAATGATTTGCTCAATCCCATTTACAGGGGTAACGTTGTGCATACTCTGCCGTATGCCTCCGGCACCATGCATGAGACCATTGAAATTCTGATGCAAGCCTTTGGCGAACAGGAAGCCTGGAGATATCTCAGATTATTGGCAGCCCAATTGGCCCGCTTTTCCACCGGCAGCACAGATACAACCCAACTCGTGGCCCGCGGCGAAGTCCCCATCGGGATCGCGCAGCCGCAAATGAACGCGATGGCTGCGCGCAAAGACGGGTTTCCGGTGCGTGATTTGCTTCCGGAAAAGACGATTCTGGTTCCGGAAGCCGTGGCCTTGCTGAAAGGCGCGCCCAATGAAGCTGTCGGCAAGATCTTTTTGGACTGGCTGTTTAGCATGGAGGGACAAAAATACGTGCTGGAAGGCCGTTATTTTGCGGCCAATACGGACATTAAATTCTCTGTGTGGCAAAAAGAAGGCGTCGAAATGGCCATGCACGCTGAGAAGGCCCTGGGAGTGGATTCGTTTTGGGATCTAAACGTCGAATTCATCGAATACGACCTGGATCTGGCAACAAAGAGATGGGACGAGGTCAACAAGAAATACGAGTACGAGATCTATCGTAAATGGGGTGAGTTGAAAAGCAGTCTTTTCCTGATAGAAGAGGTTGAAGGTGAGATTAACGCGGCCAAAGGCGAGAATATGGACGTGACCAAGGCCGATGCAAAAATTAAAGAAGCCAGGACGCTCTTCGAGATCGATGGCAAGTATGCTGCTGCCCGCCTGGCCGCTGCGAAGGCACGCGCGTTGCTGGTCGCGCCCTAGCGGCAACATAAAATTAGTTCTCGATTGCGTTAAAACCGATCGGGAGTTAGAGGTTTGGTCGGCTGGGGCTGGGAGGCCGCAAAGCTTGGAGGCTGGAAAGCTGGGAGGCTGAGATTTGTCTGATTTCGAAGCTTCCCGGCATCCAAATTTTATATCTCTTTATCTACCAAGCTTCCCAGCATTCTAGCTTCCAAGCCTCAAGCGCCATTCGAGTTTCAGATTCAATCCGTTTGATTCTTATCGAATTTGATTTAGCTATGGTGTACCGCCCTTCGTACCTCATGCAGCAAATAGCAAAGGATCTAATATGTCGCGCGGCAGTATTTCTCTGGCAGCACTCCTATGGATGGTGATCGCCTTTCTTGTCCTTTATCCACTGTCAATTCTGGTGGTGGAAAGCTTCAAAATCGCCGAAACGGGCGGCTGGGGCATCGGTAATTATCTGGAATTTTTCCAGGACGCTTATTATCTTAAAACCTTTAAAAATACCCTGTTTTTAAGCACAATGGTGCTTCTGACAACCACTGTGTTCGGGGTGCCTCTGGCATACATTTTGGCAAGATATAGGCATCGGGGCAAGACGGTTTTTACGGCCCTGATTCTTTTGCCGATAGTTTTACCTGCTTTTGCCGGTGTATTTGCATTCATCATTTTTTTCGGAAAATATGGTACCGTCAATTTACTCTTGATGGAAATCGGGTTGGTGGACAAGCCCGTCAATTTCATCTATGGTTTACATGGGCTGGTATTCATTCAAGCCCTGCATATGCTCCCGTTTATCGTTCTGGGACTCTCGGCCGGTTTCACCAACATCGACCCTTCTTTTGAAGAAGCCGCCGAAGTCGAGGGAGCCAGTGGTTTTCGAAGATTCTTCACCATCACATTGCCGCTTTGCACACCCAGTTACCTGGCGGGCGCCGTGCTCGTATTCCTGTGGCCCTTTACCGACTGGCTGACACCCCTGATTCTGGGACAGGTGGACTTTCTGCCATCGGTATCGTATATCAACATCTCATATCATTTCACTGATATGCACCGCAAGTACATGGGTATCGTGGCAGTGGTCGTATCTTCGATCGTTTGCATTTCTCTCTTCTTGCTTGCCCGTTGGTGGGTCGAGAAGAAAAAGTATACCGGTCTCTCAAAAGGAACCACGTCTGAAGGCAGGGTGATAGAGCCAAGCCGGTGGGTGAAATCGGGGGCGTATGTGTACATGGTGTTTATCGCCGTTTTGGTGCTGCTCATCCCGATCGTGCTCGGCCTGGCCGCTTTTTCCAGAAGATGGACCTTTGAGGTATTTCCGACCTATTGGACACTTGAAAATTTCAGACTCATCCTGCTGGAAAGTCCGGGTTTGATCAAAAACTCCTTTCTTTTCAGCGGAATTGCCCTGATTTTGGGCATTGCCTTCGGGCTTCCGGTCGCTTATCTCATCGTCCGTACGCGGGTGCCGGGAAAAGATGCGCTCGATTTCGTCATCACCCTGATGTTGGCGTTTCCGGGAATCGCGATCGGTGTCAGTTATCTTCTGGCATTTTGGAAAGGCATACCCTTGGCCCAATATTGGATCATCATGCCCCTGGCCCTGTTTGCAAGGCGGCTGCCGTATTTTTTGCGTATGGCACATTCCTCTTACCTGCAGTTGGATCCATCGCTAGAGGAAGCCTCCGAAGTATCGGGCGCCAGTAAACTCAGGACTTTTTTTCTTATATCATTGCCGTTGCTGCTAAAAGGGGTGCTCGTCGGGGTGGTGATGTTTTTCATTATGGCCTTCCAGGAGATCTCCACCGCGGTATTTCTCTATAAAGGCGGATGGGAGACCCTGCCTATCGGTATCTATCTGAACTGGCACCGTGGCATGGAATTCGGCATCGCCGCCGCCATGGCTTTTCTGATGATTGTGATCACTTTTATTCTTCTGCTGATCATATCCAGAATCGGGGGGGGCGTCCTCAAGGCCGCCTGGGGAGCGGAAGGTTAATCGAGGTTCAAAGGTTCAGAGGTTCAGAGGTTCGGGGTCAGGAGGTTGAGGGCTTGGGGCTCAGAGGCTATGAAGCTGAAGGCTTAAAGCGAATGACCATGGAAGATGGACGAGGGAAGAGGGGCATCGAATGCCGGAGATCAGAAGTCAGAAATCAAAACCGACTTCAAACCGCAGACCTCTATCGTCAGTCGTCCCCCATCCGAGCGAAGCGGTCTTCTATCTTCCATCGGTTTTTTAGGCTTCCGATAACCCTGAACGTTGAACGGGGAACCTTGAACCTACAAGGAGACAAAATTAATGGCATTCATAGAGATTCAGGGCCTTTTTAAGCGCTTTAAGAACGTCGTGGCAATTAATCACATTCAGCTGGAAGTGAAGAAGGGTGAAATGTTGACCCTACTGGGGCCGAGCGGCTGCGGCAAAACAACCACGCTGCGATGTATCGCCGGTCTGGAGAGGCCGGATGAGGGGGATATCATTATTGACGGCAAACCGATGCTTTCACAGGGATTTGTCCAGCCCTCTAAAAGAGGAATCGGAATGGTGTTCCAAAACTATGCCGTCTGGCCTCATATGAAAGTTTATAATAATGTTGTCTATGGCTTAAAACTTCAACGGCTGTCCCGGCAGAGCATCAAAGAAAAGGCGCAAACGGTTTTGAAATTAGTGGGTTTGGATGGATTGGAAGACAGATATCCGGCCCAATTGAGCGGTGGACAGCAACAACGGGTGGCACTGGCGCGGGCGCTTGTCGGCAATCCTAAAGTTTTGTTGCTGGATGAACCGCTCAGTAACCTGGATGCCAAACTCAGAGAAGAATTGAGATTTGAAATCAAAAGCCTGGTCAGACGGATGGGCATTACATCGGTCTACGTCACTCACGATCAGGCCGAAGCCATGGTTATTTCGGATCGGATCGCCGTAATGGAATCGGGGAACGTCGTGCAAATC
>JASFFJ010000235.1:0-10083 GCA_050124355.1 Desulfobacterales bacterium
GGTATTTTCAAACAGGCTCTTATTTTTAATGGTTAACCTCCTGAACCAGACGGGCTGGGGTTGAAGATTGAATATTTATGGAAATCGCTTCGCTCAGTCATTTTATGATCGTCTTTTAAAATTGCTCCGCTGGGGGACAAGTATTAAGAAATTAAAAAAATCGGGTTCGGATTATATCCGGTCCCGATTTTATCGTTTTATTCTGACGATCTTATCTATCATTTATAGCTTGAAATTTCTATTTTATCAATAAAATAATATAGATGCACGGATACTGAATCTGGTTTTGCAAGGATAACCATTCGTTGCTTGTATGTCAACGATTTACTAACTACCATATGTTGGGTAAGCAAAAGGCGTGACTCATTGGCAATCGAGAATTGTTAACAACAAGGCGTTTAAATGTAGTCAAACCAATAAGATCAAGATCCTTGACAATTTTTATAATTTAGAGGTATTAAATTCAGTTAGAGGATACTTATATGCCATCGAAAAAGACACCATCAGACAGCGAAGGGCCGAGCCGGATTGTGGCCGAAGCACGGCGCCAACGGGAACAGCGGGAGAAGACCTATCGGGAGCAAGCGCTCAAAATGTATCCCTGGGTCTGTGCACGATGCGGGCGTGAATTTAGCGGGAAAAAGCTTCGTGAACTGACGGTTCATCACAAGGACCACAACCACGATTACAATCCTCCCGACGGAAGTAACTGGGAACTGCTATGCCTTTACTGTCACGAAAATGAACACTCACGCTATGAGGACTCAGCAACCTTCAGTGAGGTGACGCCGGGTGAGGAGCAAGCGCCGGCTTCCGGCTACCGGCCGTTTGCCGATCTGGAGGCCCTGCTGAAGAAAAAAAAGTAACTATAACCAAGGTTGAGCGGTTCAGGGTTCAGCGTTCCAGGTTGAAAAACACCCAACCCGCTCCTATCAAAGGGGTTCAGCATTTACGTGTTATTAACGCCTTTTCACCCAATGGGTAAAATCGGGTGTCTCAGATCTTGATCAATATTATAATCAGTTTCAAACCGTTGTAACCTTTGAACCGTGAACCCTGAACCTGGAACCGATCAGTTTGGGAATAATCAAGCCTGTTTGAAAAAATCCAAAACTACCTGCCTTATTTCCCGGATCTCTTGTTCAATATGTTTATGATCCGTTTTATAAACAACATCTGCGGCATTGTAGTATTTATCCTTGGATGATTGCCACATCATTTGGATATCCTCTTCAAGGGTGGTGCCAACATTTACCCGGGGTCGGTCCGCCGGTTTTACGCGCCGGATAAGTTCTTCCGTGTTTGCCGTCAACAGGATGATCAGACCGGTCCCTTTCAGAATGTCCATATTCCACTCATAGCGAACAGTCCCCCCTCCCAGACATATGATTGAGTTTTGCAATTGCGCAAAATTTTTACAGATCGAATACTCAAGTTCACGAAACGCCACCCAGCCTTTGTCTTCGACCAGTTTGTGGAACGAGTGGCCCAGAATTCGGTCCATTTCCTGATCGAGATCATAAAAATCCAGCTGAAGGGTTTTCGCCAAACCCTTTCCGATGGTTGTCTTGCCGGAGCCGATCATACCGCAGAAATAGATGTTCACGATGCGTTCGCCTTTTTTACTTGGCGGCCGCCTTGGCCGCCTCCACAATGGACAGCATTGACGGCGGATATCCCCAGGAATCGCTGCTGCAGCCGTTGGCCAGGAAGAACCGGGTTTTACCACCCAGTTCGATACCTTCCCGAACATGATTTTTTAAAAATTCCCGGGTGGTGCGGGCCACGATCTTTTGATTGATACCGCCCATAACACAGCCCGGTATTCGTTCTTTGACCCATTGCAGCGAGGGACCCTTGGCGCTTCGATCCCACCAGCTGAATATATCCACCGGAAAATCCAGTACATCTTCAAAAAATAAGTCTTCCCCGTGAATATGGGCCGTATTCATTTTGCCGAGCCCGGATATCGCTTTAAACACCTTCACGGCCGGTTGTTTGACAAATCTAAGAAAATTTTCCCGGCTGATCAGTTCCCTTGCTGCGGGAACCGACATGAAAATCCCGGCGGTTCCGATAGACAGTGACTTCTTGCAATAGTTGATCAAGTTGTCGGCAACAATGTCGAGGGCCTCCAACAGGGCATCCGGCTCATTTTCCATCAGTGCTTCAATGTTTTCTCCGGCCATATTACGACGGATGCTCTGCCAGGGATCAAATACTGTATCAATGAAGTAGGCCTTGTCCCTTAATTCTGAACTGATATATTCCAGCGCCTTGAACTGTTCCTGCCAGTCGGTTTGGTCCACATCAAAATGGGAGATGTGTTTTAAATCCGCTCTGGTCTTTACCGCATCCAGACCCCGGGGCGGCGGATAAAAATAATCGTTCATGACCTTTAAAAAATCAAAATCGTAATAATTGAAAAACTCCAGGCTAATCCTGGCAAATTGTTCCCCACCGGCATGATGTATGCCGAAATGATACCAGAGAGAAAGGGGCGGTCTGTCCACCTCTTCACCGTTTAACACCAGATCGACACGTTCAATTTTGTTCATTGCTCACTCCCCTTTCAAAATAAGTTGGTTGCACACTAACATTCCGAATTTATTTAATTTAGGCGAAACTAATGCGGCGGTAATTATGTAAGCATTGTTTAATTAAGCCACCCCCAAATATGCTTTCTGCATCAGCGGATTGCTCAGCAGATTTTGAGCGGTATCGTTCAGAACAATTTCGCCGGTCTGAAGGACATATCCTCGTTCGGCAATAGACAGGGCCATGTTGGCGTTTTGCTCCACAAGAAGTATCGACACCCCCTGCTTTTGGTTGATACGCTGAATGATGCTGAAAATCCTGTCGACAAACAGCGGTGACAGGCCCATGGACGGCTCGTCCATAATCAACAGCTTTGGCCGGGCCATCAGTGCCCTGGCCATGGCCACCATCTGCTGCTCTCCACCGCTGAGCGTCGATGCCGTCTGCGTACTGCGAGCCTTGACCACCGGGAAAAGATCATACATATCTTCGATGTCTTCGAGAATTATTTTTTTATCGGTCCGGGTATAAGCACCCATCAGCAAATTCTCATAAACCGTCAGATAAGGAAACAGGCGCCGTGCCTCCAGCACCGGAGAAATTCCCGCCCGCACGATTGCAGAAGGCGGCAGTTTATCAATGCGTTTTCCTTCAAATTCGATGGTGCCCTGGCGGGATTTGACCAATCCCAAGATGGTCTTCATGGTTGTGGACTTGCCGCAGGCATTGCCACCGAGCAATGAGACGATCTCGCCTTCCTCAACCCTCAGCGAAACATTGCGTAACGCTTGTATGGGGCCGTAAAACGTATCGATATTACTTAGTTTGAGCACGTTGACGACCTCCCATGTAGGCTTCAATCACATCGGTATCACTGGCAATTTCATCCGGTGTCCCTTCGGCAATCTTTTCACCATGATCGAGCACAACTATCCGATCGGACACCGTCATCACCACCTTCATTTTATGTTCGATAACTAGCACCGTATGCCCCCGCTTTCGGATTGAACGGATCAGATCGACGATGCCCTGGGTTTCGTGTGGGTTCATCCCGGCGGTAGGCTCATCGAGCAGTATCAAGCGGGGGCTTGATACGAGCGCGCGGGCGATCTCAAGGCGTCTGCGGTTGGCGTATGAAAGCATATCGGCAGACTGGTCCAAACGGGGAAGCAGCCGTTCGCCGAACAAGGACAGCACTTCATGGCATTTTTTCCTGGACGTATTTTCTTCCTGGGCTACCTGCGGGGGACGTAGCAGTGCACTGAAAATTCCGGTTCGACCGGTGTAATCGTTTCCCACCATGACATTATCCATTACGGTCATCCGATTGAACAGACGGATGTGCTGGAAGGTACGTGCAATTCCCTGCCGCGCCACCTCATGGGGCATTAGGCCGATCAACTGCGTGCCCAAAAATTTTATTGAACCGGATGTCGGGGGCATCGTTCCCGTGATGCAGTTAAAAAGCGTTGTTTTGCCGGCGCCGTTGGGACCGATAAGGCTGATGATGTCCCCTTCATTTATCTGCATAGAGACATTGCTGAGCGCCTCAAGGCCACCAAAATCTTTGGTTACGTTTGTAATTTCCAATAAAGTCATTTTTATTCAATCGGTAAAAATTTGTCGCCCCGGGTGTAGACATTCTTTTTGGGTTCGTCGAACCAGGGCAGCTTCAAACTGTAATCCCTGCCACCCAACAATCCCTGTCTGCGCACCAGCATCATCGTGATCAAGACACCTCCGTAGACCAGCATGCGGTATTCCTGCAGAAAACGAAATACCTCCGGTATGATGATCAACACAGCAGCTCCTACCACCGGACCGATGAGATTCCCCTGGCCACCGAAAGCCAGCATGGCAAGAAGAATAAATGACTCATAAATATAAAAGCTGTCCGGACTGATATATTTGACAAAGTGCGCATAGAAGCTGCCGGCGATGCCGGCATAAAATGCGGCCAGCACAAATGCCTGTATTTTGTATCGAGTGGTATGAACTCCCATGGCTTCGGCAGCCAGTTCATTTTCGCGAATGCTCACCAGGGCGCGGCCGAACCGGCAGGTCATCAAACGATGCATGCTGACGACCGTCAGCAGGACCAGGAAAAGGATAAGGTAATAGTACTGGACGCGGGTTTCAATTTCGTAGCCGAAAATGTTTGGCGGCGGGATATCCATGATTCCCAGCGGGCCGTTGGTGAAGCTCATCCAGTTTTGTAGGATCAGAAAAAATATCATGTTAAAACCAAGGGTTGCCAGGGTCATGTAAATACCTGAAAGACGCAGGGTGGGTTTGGCAATCAGGTAGCCTATTATACCGGCCACAGTGCCGGCGCCCAACATGGCCAGGGGAAAGGGCAACCCCAGCGACATTACCAATTTTGCGGAAGCATATGCACCGACACCGTAGAATGCGGCATGGCCGATGGAAAGCAGGCCCACATACCCGTTTAACAGGTTCAAGCTTAAGGCCAGGATCGTGTAGATCCCGATGAAGATCATGACCTGAATATGGTAAAGATTGGTGACAACAGCAGGAACGATCGCCAACAGGGCAACAATAGCAAGATAGGGTGAGTTTGCCAGTATGGAGCGCATGGTTGGAGACATTAATCCCCCCGCGCCTGGATAAGTTCTTTGCCGCCGAACAACCCGCCGGGCCGGAAGAGTAGGATGAGAATCATAAACAGGAACGAAAAAATGTGGCGAAAACTGGATGCGCCGAATTCCACCGAAAAGGTTTCCACCAGGCCGATGAGCAATCCGGCGATAACGGCTCCCGGCAAACTGGTAAGTCCGCCCACAACACTGGCACTGAAGGCCTTCAAACCGTATAATCCCCCCATGGTGGGATAGAACATATTGTAGTAGACCCCGATTAGGACGCCGGCAACACCTCCCAGCATAGAGCCTATGGCAAAAGCCACCATAAAAATCCAGTTAACCCCAACACCCATGGCATATGCCGCTTCATAATCCTGGGCGGTTGCCCGAATCACCATCCCAAGCTTGGTTTTATTGATGAGAAAATAAAGCAGCACCATCAACAGCACGGTGACGCCCAGCACAGCCATTTGCAAATATGAGATAAACACCCCGCCGACCTCTATCTCACCATAATCCATCTTGTCCAGCAGTGAATACGGTAGGCCCTGGGTTTCAGGACCCCAGATCAACTGGGCCAGATTTACCAGCACGATGGAGATACCGATGGTGACCAGCAATGAGGTGGCGTGGGGGGCATCGCGCAAAAAGTGAAAGGCCAGAATTTCGATAATGATGCCCAGCAGAGCGGTGGCAATGAGAGCAGCCGTCAGGCCCAGCAAAAAGCTGGGATAGAGCAATCTGATCATTTCAAAGCCCATATAGGCCCCGATCATATAGACCTCCCCATGCGCAAAGGTAACCATACGCAGGGTCCCGAAAATCATGGTAAACCCTAACGCCAGCAGTGCATAGACACTGCCTTGGGTGATACCGTTGATAAACTGCTCAAAAAAAATTTGGAAATCCATAACCGTTCACGGGTTCAGAGGTTCAAGGTTCGAAGGTTATTGATTAACAGAGAAAAGGAACCCGAATCTAAAGGGCAGGCCTTCGAGCAAGGTTGATGAAAAATTGTAATCCTAAACGGTGAACCCCCTGGCCCAGACCTGAATTTACGTTGCTCAATTATTTGGATTCATATTTGGGAACCTGATACAGGCCGCAATATGATATTATTAGTCTCACCAGGGCGGGCTGAACTCTGAAACGCCTGCCTTTATCTTTTCTTATTCAGTCACACCAAGGTTTTGCTGGACATTCGATTCGCATTAGGCCTCCAGCGTAAAAATATAAAATCAGTGACCACCAGCAGAGCGTGGCTCTGGCTCCTTCGAGGGCCCTTCCTCAAACCCCCAGCTCTTCTGGTAATCGCTGATTTTGCGCCTTTGGGGCCGGCCGCTAAGGTTGATACAACACCCACTTGCCGTCTTTAATGGTGATCTTGACCAGCTCTTTTTCCGGGTCGCGACTGTTGGCATAGGATATGGTTCCGGTTGCACCCTGAAATCCCTGCAGGGAAACCAGCGCATCCTTGACCTTGGAGCGATCGTCGACCCCGGCTTTTTGCAGCGCCGCCACCATCAGATTGGCGGCATCATATGCCAGGGCTGCGAATTGATTTGGTAAAACTCCGTAGAGAGCCTGGTATTCTCGGGTAAACTCCTGGGCCGCAGGTCGTGGATCCGCGCTAAAGTAGTTCGCGGGGATCAGGATGCCTTCCACGGCATCGCCGCCCAATTCAATTGTTTTTTGGGAGAACAGGGAGCTGTTTGCGAGCACTACAGGATTAAACCGAACGCGCTTGGCCTGATTGAGGATGGCAGCGGCATCGGCATAAAAGGTCGGCAAATAAATCAATTCCGGTTTCAGGCGTTTTAACTTGGATAAAATGGCACTAAAGTCTTTCTCACCGGGTGTGAACGCTTCTTCAGCCACGATCTCGGCGCCAAGTTTTTTTGCTTCCTGAGTGAAATATTTGTTGGCATCGACGCCCCAGTCATTGTTAATGTAGATAGTGGCAATTTTCTTCTTGCCCAGCTCCTGGACCGCCCAGCGGGCATTGTAGGGGCCTTCATAACCCTGGGTGGCGACCACCCGGAACATGTTTTTGCCCTTTTTGGTAAAATCCATGTGTGAAGCTGTGGGGGACAGCTGGGTCATATCCGCCCTTTCATAAATCGGTGCTGCCGCCATGCTACTGGAGCTGCTGAAATCTCCGATCTCGGCAATGATCTCCGGATCTGCAACAAATTTTTCGGCAATCAAAACCGATTCCTTAGGATCGCCCCGGCTGTCGGCAATCTCAAGTATGACCTTTTTCCCGTGAATGCCGCCCATGCGGTTGATCCGATCGATTACCATGGTAACCGACCGCTTAAAATCGTTGCCGTATTCGGCCCAGTCACCGGTCAAGGGTGCCGACAGCCCGATTTTGACCGTATCCTGTGCTGCGACAGTCGGCGAAATAGTTAATATGCCTCCCCATATGATGGCGAGAAAAAAAACTGTGGTGTAGATTGTGTAAAATGACTTTTTCATTGCAACTGTCTCCTTTCTGCAAGTCTAATGGTTAAGGGCTGGTAAGAAACACGAATTAAATAATTCAGTGGTAATGTCAAGGTATTTTTAAATCAGGACGATTTTTCGGTCTTTGATAAGATCTCTCGGGCCGTCAAGACGCGACATTTTTGCCAATTTTATTGCAAAATATAATGTTTTGATGTAAATCATATCGGAAGGTTACGACGAGTGACCACCTTTTTTTAACGAATTAAAGCACAACTCAATATCAGGCGATATTAATACAATGGAGGATGTCGATCGAAATAAGATTACCCTGATTTTCCTGGGTATATTGGTGGTGGTGGCCGTTGGTGTCGTTTTGAAGTATGCCGCCTCGGTTATATTGCCGCTGATAATTGCCTGGCTGCTGTCATATCTTATCGGCCCGGCTGTTAATTGGATGACCCAAAGGAAGGTCCCCACGACGCTGGCGGTTGTCATTATTTTGATTATTTTGCTGGGCATCCTTTATCTGTCCGGCACTTTTTTATACGCCCGCATCTCCGCCTTTGCGACCGCATATCCATGGTATTACGAACGTATGAGACAAATAATCGAAACCGTCACGAGTCAGCTGAATCTGGGTTTCGACCCGCTTGCCGGAATCAACTGGGGACAGAGTGTCGGCCGTTTTTTGATGTCCCTGTCCGGGTCTGTTTTCGCGTTTGTCTCCGAGCTGGTGTTAGTGGTTGTATTTCTATTTTTCATCCTGCTTGGCAAACCTTTTTTCAAATACAAAATTCTGAAATCATTTTCTCAAGAAAAAGCCAATCAACTCAGTGAAATCACCTTTTCCATCACCGCCCAAATCCGGCGCTATTTATCTCTTCAGTTTCTGATCAGCTTCGTTACCGGCGTTCTGGTATGGCTAACCCTTGAATTGGTTGGCGTGGACTTTGCGATCACCTGGGGCGCCCTGGCCTTTTTTTTGAATTTTATACCCACCGTTGGATCCATTGCCTCGTCGATTCCGCCGATTCTACTGGCCCTGGTACAATTTTATCCCAGTTTCTGGCCCGGTATCATCACCCTGATTGCACTGTTAACCATTCAGTTGAGCATCGGAAACGGCATCGCGCCGAAAGTATTGGGGGATCAGTTGAATCTCAGCCCGGTGGTTATTTTGCTGTCGTTGCTTTTCTGGGGTTGGCTTTGGGGGGGAGTCGGTGCGCTGCTTTCGGTTCCGGTCACAGCCGCTCTCAAAATTGTGTGTGAGAATATAGAATCACTGCACCCTATCAGCGTGATGATGGGCTCCGGTAAGATTTACCGACGTGAATTCTTAAAATTAGAAAAAGCGCGACCTGAGACGGCCAATCTAAACAATCCATCTTCGAAAAAGCTATCGTTTAAATGATATGAACGTCAATTTTACGCGGTGAGCTGATAAATTTCAATCGGACTAAATCGCTTTGAATTTGTCATCATCCTATTCCCATCCCGCCTTTTCTCTCAACGATTTCAAGGTCCTTATGAGGCACGTTTTCAAAGTGGCGTTGACACCCTTGCCGATGACTGCGCTGGCCTCAAACGATGGGGCCTTCAGTTGTCGATTGTAAGTTTTTTCCATTTCTTCGATGGACAACAACGGCAGACCTTCCTTGTGAAGATCTCTTTTGTTGTATTGTAAGACCAGCGGAATTTGCATAATGTTTAGACCATAACTCTTTAAATTTTCCGCCAGATTCTTCAGGGAAACAATATTTTTTTCGTGACGAATCTTGAGGGAATCGGCCACAAAGACCACCCCGTCAACTCCCTTTAAAACTAGTTTGCGGGTGGAATTGTATTTCACTTGCCCGGGAACCGTATACAGCTGTACACGTACATCAAGCCCCTTTATTCTGCCGGCATCCATGGGCACAAAATCAAAGAAAATCGTCATGTCACCTTTGGTCTTGATTGAAACCATTTCATTGGTCATTAATTTTCTGCTATTTTTAAAAACATACTCCAGGTTGGTTGTCTTGCCACACCGGCCCGGACCATAATACACGATCTTGCACTCAACTTCCTTTTTCTTCATATTAATTATCGCCATAATGGATGATTCCCAGATAAATCTAATGTATTTAATATAATTAGGTGATTATAGAAAGCTGTTGTTATTATGCCAAGGCGCGAGACGATGGCATCATATAGAATTTTGATTCCCTAAACTTATTCTGATCATTTGGGAAAATTTTCATTTACTTAATTATCGGCAATATATCCTATTTCATTAATGGTTGCGTCGCATTTGTCCCCGATGATATCCGAATTTTCCCTTCTTTCAGTTTGCCTGGATTTCACTGGGATCAAGATCATCTGAATTATGCACTTTGGAGATATTTGGTTTTTCAAATAAGAGATCGCTAACAAAGAGTGGTTAGGCATGAGAAAAAAAGGCCGACTACATTTCATGATGTTGTCGGCCTTCTATTTTTAATCTGTAACT
>JASFFJ010000236.1:0-10062 GCA_050124355.1 Desulfobacterales bacterium
CGGAAGCTCGGGTTGCGGCAAATCCTCCCTGGTGCGCGCCGGGTTGATCCCCAATCTGGAAGCGGGATTTCTGGTGCAGAACCGTGATCTTTGGCACATCGCCACCATGAAGCCCGGCGATGCACCTTTGCAAAGTTTGGCCCGGGCACTGTTCAGCGTTTTGGGGGAGTCAACTGAGACAAAATCCCTGGAAACTTATACCGAGACCATTCGACGCAGCGGAGCGCAGGCGGTGCTGGAAAAAACACTGCCGGTGCTCGATAGGCAGGATGCCAACCTGCTATTGCTGGTAGACCAGTTTGAAGAGCTCTTTCGCTTCCAGCAAGAAAGTAGTGACAGTGGCAGGAGGAAGCAGCAGATTTTGTGAGCATCCTGCTACGCCTGGTGGAGCAGTCCGAAGCACCCATCTTCATCTGCCTGACAATGCGGGCCGATTTTTTAGGCGACTGCGACGCCTTTCAAGGCCTGCCGGAAGCCGTAAACCACAGCCAATATCTGGTGCCCCGCCTCACCCGCCAACAGCGGCGCGAGGCCGTTGCCGGCCCGATTCACCTCGCCGGCGCCAGGATCACCCCCCGCCTGCGCGACCGCCTGCTCAACGAGAACGTCGGCACCCGCGACGACCTGCCCATTTTGCAGCACGCCCTGATGCGAACCTGGACTCAGTGGGCAAAAGACGACCATGGTCCCATCGACATGGTACATTACGAAAAGATCCATACCGTTAAGAACGCGCTGGATGACCATTTGGATGAGGCCTTGAATGAATTGAGCAAAGGCGACAGGGACATCGCCAAACGCCTCTTCCAAATCATAACTGAAACCGACGCCGGCAATCGCCGGATTCGGCGCCCGGCTTACCTCAGCGAAATTGCCGCCATCAGCGACACCACCCTGCAAAAAGTGCTGGAAGTGATCGATAAATTCAGCGAGGACCATCGCAACTTTCTCATGCTCTCCTCGGAAAATCCGACCGATGACACTTTAGTGGATATTTCCCACGAAAGTTTCATCCGCCAATGGCAAACCCTTACCCGCTGGGTGGATCAAAAGGCGGAGTCCGCCAAAATTTACTGCCGTTTGGCGGAAACTGCCGAACTTCATGATGCCGGTCGCGCCGATTTCTACCACGAGGCCGACTTGCATGTCGCCCTTGAATGGCGTGAAGAACGACGGCCCAACGAGGCCTGGGGCAGCCGCTACCATCCCGGCTTTGACGCGGCCATGGCGTTCCTCGATGAAAGCCGAAGCGCTCTTCATAAAAAAGCCACAGAAAAAGAAAAAGCGCGCCTGGAAAAAGAACAACTCCTCAAAGAGAAAAACAAGCTGTTGGAACAGAAGACCGATCAGCAGAAAAAAACCCTGCGCCAGGCGCGGGTCTTTATAGCTGTTCTGGCGGTGGTGCTGGCGACTGCCATCGACGCGAGTATAAGTGTTTGAAGAAAAGGCGCTTCAAGCCTTGGAAGATGCTCGCGAGGACAACGATATAGGTGACTACAAACAGGCTTGGCTGTATACCGCCGCGGCGCTCAAGCAGGAGTTTGAACTTGACAGGGTGACCCTGAGCATGAGATCCGCCAATGACCTACTCACGCCGGAAACCATAAAAGCAGCCTTTGCCGAAAGATGGTTTTCTCCCGCTGTAAATTTTCATGACGCTTCTGTCTGGAGTGTGGCCTTCAGCCCCGACGGTAAAACCCTGGCCTCCGGATCCTATGATAGGACCATCCGGCTGTGGGATATCCTTTTTTCCTTCATGTTTTTGAAGGGTGACAAAACCACCGCACTGCTTCATGTATTTGCCGAAGGCGTGGAATTCTTCTGGCAGGTTGGACGGGAGGAGCTTGAGTTTAAGCACCACCAGGTCAAGCCAAACCTTTACCCCCAAGACGGCTACCATTTTAAGTACAATCCCAAATTCCGTCCATCACTGAACCCGCCCACCCCGGGGCAAGGCAAGTTTGACCAGATCCTGGAATGGGCGAAGGTTCAACTGGAAAAAGGCAAATAAAAAACAACCATTCAATTTAAGGGACACGGATGAACACGGATTGCCAGGATATTAAATGCTATAAGAAAAACCAATTTCGATGAAAATCTGTTTCCTAATTTGACTTGATAAAGCCAGTATCACCAATATCAAATCCTTATAAATCGAAACACTTAATCCTATACCTTTGTCCTCTACCCTATGCCCCATGCTCTGAGCCCTATGCGCCAGGCGCTTTGCCCTCTATCATCTGACCATAATCTTCTGTCCTCTGACTTCTGACCCCGGCCTTCTGCACTATGCCCTATGCACTCTGCACTCTGCCTTTAGGTTCCCAATTCCCAAGACGCCAAATATTTTTTCTGTTCCGCGGTGAGCCTGTCGATGGCAATTCCCATGGCAGCCAGCTTCTCTTTGGCAATCATTTTATCAATCTTTTCAGGAACCGCATAAACGTCTTTCGCCAGCGGGGTTTTCAGCTTCACCATATATTCGATGCTCAGCGCCTGGTTGGCGAAACTCATATCCATCACACTGGAGGGGTGGCCTTCGGCGGCCGCAAGATTGATCAGCCGGCCCTCGCCCAGAATATTGATGCGGCGCCCATCCTTGAGGGTAAATTCTTCCACAAAGGGTCGGATAACGCGGGTTGATTTGGCAATCTTTTTTAAACCGTCCAGATCCAGCTCCACGTTAAAATGACCGGAGTTGGACACAATGGCGCCGTCTTTCATGATGGCGAAGTGTTCTTTGCGAATCACGTTGATGTCGCCGGTCAGGGTACAGAAAAAATCACCGATTCTGGCGGCTTTGCGAATCGTCATGACCGTAAAACCGTCCATCACGGCCTCAAGGGCCGGCAGCGGGTCTACCTCGGTCACGATAACGTTGGCACCCATCCCCCGGGCCCGCATGGCAACGCCCCGACCGCACCATCCATAACCGCAAACCACAAAATTCGAGCCGGCCAGCAACCGATTCGTGGCCCGGATGATTCCGTCGATGGTACTTTGGCCGGTACCATAACGGTTGTCGAAAAAATGCTTGGTCTGGGCATCATTGACCGCGATGATCGGGTATTTCAAGACACCGTCGGCGGCCATGCTTCTCAGTCGAATAATGCCGGTGGTGGTCTCTTCGGTTCCGCCCACGACACCCGCTAGAAGCTCCTTGCGCTTGGTGTGCAACACCGATACCAGATCAGCGCCATCGTCCATGGTAAACTGGGGCTTGGCATCCAGGACTGCATTGATATGGGAATAATAGGTTTTATGGTTCTCTCCTTTGATGGCAAAAACCGGGATCTTATCGTTTTTGGACAGTGATGCGGCCACATCATCCTGGGTGCTCAAAGGGTTGGAGGCGCACAAAGAAACGTTTGCGCCGCCGGCTTTAAGGGTTTTCATCAAAGATGCGGTTTCGGTGGTGACATGCAGACAAGCGCCGATACGCACCCCTTTTAGCGGCTTATTCTTTGCAAAACGTTTTTGGATGCGGTTTAGAACCGGCATATTCTGATTGGCCCATTCGATTCGAAGTGCACCCTCTTTGGCAAGTTTAATGTCCTTAACATCATATTTCATAGTTGAATTTGCTCCTTCTGCTTAAGCGCGTAAGATAATTTTTCATGTAGATAGAGCGCAGCGATTCTATCCTTCGTCAATCGTCATTCGTCAATCGTCATTCGATTAATCAGAGTTTCTTTTTCGACCAACACAGTAGATATTTTGGTCGGCGGCTGGGTAGACGCCTGAGATAATTAGCCCTACAATCCTGCTTTTTCCCTGATGATATCGGCTTTATTTATTTTTTCCCAGCTAAACTCATCTTCACTTCTGCCGAAATGACCGTAAGCTGAAGTCAACCGATATATGGGGCGCAGAAGATCGAGATATTCGATGATAGCGGCGGGTCTTAAATCGAATACTTCTTTGACAATTTCTTCAACCCGATTTTTGGGCACAACACCGGTGCCCATCAGATCGACCATCACTGAGACAGGTTCGGCCACACCAATGGCATAGGCGATCTGGATTTCACATTTTTTAGAGACACCGGAGGCAACGATATTTTTGGCGATGTGCCGGCCCATGTACGATGCACTGCGGTCCACTTTGGAGGGGTCTTTGCCGGAAAAACATCCGCCCCCATGGCTCCCCTGACCGCCATAGGTATCCACGATGATTTTACGACCGGTCAATCCACAGTCCCCCATGGGACCGCCGATGACAAATCTACCGGTGGGATTGATAAAGTAACGGGTATCACCGTCGGTCATATCCAGCGGGATCACCTTTTTTATGACCTCTTCAATGATGGCCTCTCTCAGATCTTCATAGGTCACATCGTCTTTATGCTGGGCGGAAACCACCACGGCATCCACACGTTTGGGAGTGCCGTTTTCATACTCGATGGTAACTTGAGATTTTCCGTCGGGCCGCAAAAAATCAAGAGAACCATTTTTGCGGACGGTGGTCAAACGGCGACAGAGCTTATGGGCAAAGGTAATCGGCATTGGCATTAACTCGGGGGTTTCATCGGAAGCGAAGCCAAACATCAATCCCTGGTCTCCGGCGCCCTGATCTTTGAAGAGCCCTTCTCCCACATTGACCCCCTGAGCAATGTCCGCGGATTGGTGATCAATGCTGGAAATAACCGAACAGGTTTGATAGTCAAAACCCATCCGGGAGGAAGAATAACCGATATCACGGATGGTATCCCGCACGACCTGGGGTAAATCGACATAACATTCGGTGGTGATCTCACCGGAAATAAAAGCCAGACCCGTTGTAACCAGCGTCTCACAGGCAACCCGGCATTTTTTATCCAAGGCCATAATATTATCTAAAACAGCGTCGGATATGGCATCTGCCACCTTATCCGGATGACCTTCGGTCACCGACTCGGAAGTAAATAAATAACTTTCTATTCCCATAAGATGTCTCCTTGAATCAATTTTTGAATCCGGGGAATTTCCCCATATAGTAAGATAGTGAGCGAAGTTTGCCGAACAACTTCGTATATAGGTATCCATTGAAAGGTTGCATAAACATTGAAATTTATAACAACAATGAAAATATGTCAATAGTCGGTTTTAATCAGAATATTCATTGACATAACAACATATCTACATTTGGGTGGCATTATCCATGGTAAAATGCTGTTTTTTAAATTAAAAACTACATCTTTCATCCCATTTCTTCCCCTCTTAACCCTGCAACAGAAAAGGAGACGCCATGAAGGTAAATCGACGGCAATTTATCCAGATCACGGGAGCTGGCGCTGCCGGTCTGGCAGTCAGCGGTCTGGGGTTTGATCTGCACCCTGTTAAAGCCCATGCCCAGATGCTCAAGACCCGCTATGCCAAGGAAACAACCACGATCTGCTGTTATTGCGCGGTAGGCTGCGGCGCCATCGTGCATACCAGCAAGAAAGGTGATGGACGGGTTATCAACATTGAAGGTGATCCGGATCATGTGATTAACCGGGGTTCACTGTGTTCAAAAGGCGCCGCTCTGTCCCAGCTGGTAGAAAACAGTGAGCGTATTACCGATCCCATGTATCGGGCCCCGTATTCAAAGGAGTGGAAAAAAGTATCCTGGGACTGGGCCTTGACCGAAATTGCCAAGCGCGTCAAAGCGACACGCGACGCCAGCTTTGAAACCAAGAACGCCAAAGACCAGGTCGTCAACCGCACCACCGGCATCGCTTCGGTGGGCAGCGCTGCCCTGGATAATGAAGAGTGTTGGATTTACCAGGCATTGATCAGGGCTATGGGAGTCACTTATATCGAACATCAGGCCCGTATCTGACACAGCGCCACTGTTGCGGCTCTGGCAGAGTCGTTCGGACGCGGCGCGATGACCAATCACTGGATTGATATTAAAAACAGTGACTGTATTCTGATTATGGGCAGCAATGCCGCTGAAAATCATCCCATTTCCTTTAAATTTGTGACCGAAGCCCAGCAAAAAGGGTCTAAGCTCATCAACGTTGATCCTCGATTCACCCGTACTTCCTCAAAAGCAGATATATATGCGCCCATCAGATCCGGAACGGATATCGCTTTTTTAGGGGGAATGATCAAATATATTCTGGACAATGATCTGTATTTCCGGGAGTACGTCGCCAACTACACCAACGCGGCCTTTATTGTGGGTCCGGCGTTTGATTTTAAAGACGGTCTGTTCTCGGGCTACAATCCGGATACCCGCAAATATGACAAAAGCAAATGGGCTTTCGAAATGGATGCCGACGGGGTCCCTAAAATGGATCGCACGCTGAAAGACGACCGCACGGTATTCCAGCTGCTCAAAAAGCATTTTGCCCGCTACACCCCTGAGCTGGTATCGGCGACCACCGGTACCCCTAAAGAATCCCTGCTGGAAATATACAAAACATATTCTGCCACCGGTGCCCGCGGCAAAGCCGGCACGATCATGTATGCCATGGGCTGGACCCAGCACACCACCGGGGTGCAGAATATTCGTACCATGGCAATCATTCAACTGCTGCTGGGCAACATGGGCGTTTCCGGCGGCGGCGTCAATGCCCTGCGCGGAGAATCAAACGTGCAGGGATCCACTGATCACTGCCTGCTTTGGCACATCTGGCCGGGCTATCTAAAAACCCCCCGGGCCTCGAACGTGTCCCTGGCAGCCTACAATGGCAAGTGGACCCCCGAAAGCAAAGACAGTCTGAGCGCCAACTGGTGGCAGAACTATCCCAAGTACTCGGTAAGTTTGCTCAAATCGATTTTTGGTGATAACGCCACGGCTGTCAATGATTTTGGGTATGACTGGCTGCCGAAAGTCGATGACGGTAAAGATTATTCCTGGCTGACACTTTTTGATGAGATGTATAAAGGCTCTTTTAAAGGATTTTTTGCCTGGGGCCAGAATCCGGCCTGCAGTGGTGCCAATGCCGGAAAAAACCGCAAAGCCTTTGCCAAACTGGACTGGATGGTCAATGTCAATCTTTTTGACAATGAAACCGCCTCCTTCTGGGAAGGACCCGGGATGGATGCCGGCCGCATCAAGACCGAGGTCTTTTTTCTACCGGCGGCCGCCTCAGTTGAGAAGGAAGGCAGCATCACAAACAGCGGTCGCTGGAGTCAATGGCGCTACCAGGGTCCCAAACCGCTGGGTAACAGTCTGCCGGATGGCCAGATAATTATGGAACTGGGCAATAAACTCAAAGCCGAGTATAAAAAGGACGGTATCTTTCCAGATCCACTGATCCATCTCAAATGGGATTATTTAACCCATGGCGAATACGACCCTCACAAAGTCGCCAAAGAAATCAACGGCTACTTTGTAAAAGATGTCACTCTCAAAGGTAAAACTTACAAAAAAGGCACCCTGGTTCCGAGTTTTGCCTTCCTGCAAGCCGATGGTTCTACCTCATCGGGCAACTGGCTCTACTGCAACAGTTATACCGAAAAGGGCAACATGGCGGCCCGCCGCAGTCAGAAAGATGCACCCAACAATATCGGGCTGTATCCGGAATTTGCCTGGTGCTGGCCGGTGAACAGACGGATCATTTACAATCGCGCCTCGGTGGACCTTAAGGGCCAGCCCTGGGATAAGGAACACCCGGTCATACAATTCGCCGGCAATGTCGCCGGTGGCAAGTATACTTCAAAAAAATGGATCGATGATGTTCCTGATGGCGGCTGGTATCCCCAGCAGAACCCTGACGGATCCATACGCGATGATGCCAAGTACGCTTTTATCATGCGCAAGCACGGGCACGGTCAAATTTTTGGACCGGGTCGTGCCGACGGTCCTTTCCCGGAACATTATGAACCGCTGGAATGTCCGATTGAAAAGAACCCGATGAACGCGCAACGCATCAATCCGACAGCCCCGATTTACGAGACCAAGGATGACAAATGGGCCACCTGTGATCCCCGATATCCCTATGTCGCCAAAGCATAGAAGGAGGTGATCGCGATGAGTAAATCCTTTTTAGTAGATACGACCCTGTGCACGCCCTGCCGGGGATGCCAGGTAGCTTGCAAGCAATGGCATGACCTGCCGGCCGAAGAGACTGTCAATCGCGGAACATACCAAAACCCCGCCGATCTCTCCTTCGACACCTATAAATTGGTGCGCATGCGTGAAGAGGTTATCGAGGGTAGACTGAGGTGGTTGTTTTCCAGACCAGTGCCGGCATTGCATTGAGGCTCCCTGCAAGGCAACCGCCGGAGAACCGACTGCCATCTTCACCGAGGCAGCAACCGGTGCGGTGATTTACACGGCCGGCACCCGCGAGCTGGATGCCGCCGAAATTCGCGAATCCTGTCCCTATGACATTCCGCGTAAGGCTGAGGACGGCACCCTGGCCAAGTGTGATATGTGCAGCGACCGGGTGGAAAACGGACTGCCGCCGGCCTGTGTAAAAGCATGTCCGACGGGTGCGATGAATTTCGGCGACCGGGATGAAATCATGGATCTGGCCCAAAAACAATTGGCCGTGGCCAAAAAGAAATACCCTGCGGCCACACTCCTGGACACTCCTGGACCCGGATGATGTTCGAGCCGTTTACCTGGTTGGCTTTGATCCCAACCTTTACCACGTTTACCACGAGAATGCGGTGGCTTCCACCACCGCCTACGGAATTTCGCGCCAGGCAGCGCTACGAAAAATACTCCGCCCGTTTAGCGGTATGATCTCGCGTCTCGGCTAGTTTTCTGCGTGGTCCATCTGAAAGGGGAGAAGGTGCCATCCTTCTCCCCCTTTGTATATAAACGCCAATAAGGGAGATCCAATGATATCAAATTACGCTCTCACCTCCGATCAACTAAAAGATGCGGTCGATGCCATAAAAATGAATAAACCGGTTTATGCCGAGACAATTGATTTTTACGGCAGAATATTTAACGCACAGGAAATGAGCAAGGCCCGCATCCAAATACCAACACTGCAAATCTCGCAAGAGATGCTCGCAGTTAAGGCACGGGAAAAACTTCCCCTCATCGACATCAATGAATTTCTTTTTGATAAAATTGAAGCTGCCAGACTTTTTTTCGCTATTTGCAATCTTGTAAAAGAGGGCAACCTCAAGCTGGCGGCCGATGCCAAAACCATCCTCAACGCTTTAGATAAAATCATAAAGCCCGAAGACCTTTTTTCAGGTCTGCTGCACGGTGAAGACACCTTGTACGAAAAAATTGCCGACGAGCTAAAAATTGACCAAGCCACCCTTGGTTTTATTTCCTACAACAGTCAAAAGGGTTTTTTGCCCGTTTTGTGAAAACCGTGATACCAAAACCCAGCATTATTTTTACAATGAAGGAGAAATGGAGTTCAGGGTCAATCTGTGTGACAGCTGCAAAAAATATCTCAAAACCCTTGACTCTCGTGAAACAGAACGCATGATATATACGCCGCTGGAACAAATTGCATCCTTGCATCTGGATTATAAAGCCAAAGAAATGGGATACGAAAGCGGGATACCGTTGACAATACCTACATAACCGCAAGCTGGAGTTGTCTCAGTCTTGTGGGCTTAAATTTCAACCATATTTATTCCGACTTACAAGATGTTAAGATTGAAGCGGTTATTTTTCTATCTAACACTGCTATTCTCCATAGCAGCTGTTGTCAATGGCTTACATTTCGCAGCTGCTGCAAACTTGAATACGGCAGATGAGGAGGCTGTCACGGTGGCAACTGCCTGGCCGGTGGATCGCGGGCGTCCTGGTGATGCGATCATGCTGGCTATTGTAGTTGACATCAAAGAAGGATATCACATCAATGCAGATGCGCGCCAGGTCAAACCGTTTGAAGACTTTAAACCTTATCCCACCAAAGTGACGGTTGTCGATGCCGCTTCACAGCTGACCATTGAGCTTCCCCGCTACCCCCGGGCCGTTCCGGTCAAGGCGCAATATGCCACCGGGGAATTGCTGTCCTTTAAAGGAAAAACCGTCATCTATCTTCCGATCAAGCTGGAAGAAACACTCAAGCCGGGGAAAGTCGGCCTCGAACTCGAATTTGAATACCAGGCCTGTGCCGCCGACTACTGTCTGTTTCCCAAAAAAGTCAAGCTTGAGGAATCACTTGCA
>JASFFJ010000237.1:0-10039 GCA_050124355.1 Desulfobacterales bacterium
AGAATGACGCTCGTGCCGACAGCCTTTAGGGCGATAGCCGCATGCTCACGACTGGAGCCACATCCGAAATTGGCACCTGCCACGATAATATCACCGGGTTTGAATTTTTTCACAAAGTCCGGATCGGCGCCTTCCAGGGCATGCTGTTTAATGTCATCAACCTGTGCCAGTTCCAAATACTGCCCCGGATAGATCTGGTCGGTATCCATATTTTTTCCAAACGTAAATGCGTTTCCCTCAAGGATTGTCTTCATGACGATACCTTTTCAATCTTTGCCAATATTTCAGAAGGATCGGTGATCCGGCCAGTTAACGCCGCTGCGGCAACCGATGCCGGCGATCCTAAATAAACGGCTGATTGGGTGTGCCCCATGCGACCTGGAAAATTCCGGTTGGTGGATGCGATGCAGACTTCCCCTTTGGCAAGGATGCCCTCATGGGTGCCCAGGCACGCCGCACAGCCTGGCGTTACAAAGGTTGCACCGGCGTCCAACAGCGTTTCAACATCGCCGTTTCGTAGCGCCTCCAGGTATACCTGCCGGGATGCCGGTACCACGACAAATCTAGTGTTCTTGTTCACCTGTTTGCCTTTTAAAATCGATGCGGTGACGGCAATATCTTCTGCTCGCCCTCCCGTGCAACTGCCCAAATAGGCCTGGTGGACCGGGGTTCCGACCAGATCGGACAGTGGGCGGACATTATCCACGCTGTTTGGGGCGGCTAATTGCGGTTTTATGATCGAGACATCAAAGAACAGCTCTTCGGCGTATTGGAAATCCGCGTCGCTTTCAACTATCGTGAAAGGCTGCTTAACCTTCTGCTTTAAAAAATCCAAAGTCACGCTGTCCGGCTGGATAAAGGCGCATTTAGCCCCCATTTCCGTGGTCATGTTGCACAGGGCCATTCTTTCTGAAACGGATAATTTGTCCAGCACCGGGCCCGAAAATTCCACCGCTTTGTAGATGGCATAATCCGCACCCAGCTTTCCGATTATATGCAATATGATGTCCTTGGCATAGACTCCGGTGGGTGGGTCGCCGCTGAGATTGATACGGATGATTTCAGGCACCCGCAACCACAGGTGACCAGTGGCCATAATCACGGCCAGGTCCGTAGCACCTACCCCTGTGCCAAACGCACCGAAGGCGCCGTGGGTAGTTGTATGAGAGTCAGTGGCGATCAGTATCATGCCGGGATATACGAGCCCGTGGTCGACCATGACCTGATGACAAACGCCGGAATTGACGTCGAAAAGAAGCTTGATGCCTTGTTCGCTGCAAAACTCGCGCATCAACTTCTGGTTTTCAGCCTGCTGAATGCTTGACGCCGGCGCGTAGTGGTCCAGTATAAATGTTATCCGGTCAGGCGAGTGGACCTGTTTGCCCCCCATCTCATGAAACGAAAAAATGGTCTGGGGATAGAGATCGTTGACTTCTGCTAAATCAACACGGCAGTTTACTATCTGGCCGGTGCTGGCTGAATCTTGCCCCGCAGCGCGTGCAAGAATTTTTTCAACAGCGTGCATATTCGTTCCTCTGGCGGGCAAGCAATTATCGAAAACCTGGTCCTCTGAGCTAGTTAAGATATAATATGCTGTGCCGTGCATGAATGCGGTGGAATCGTGGAGTAGTGGAACAATGGAATAATGGGTTTAGCGGAATGATGCCTGATTTTATGATGATTGCCTGAAACAGAAATTAAAATCAGACCATCATCCGTTTTTTTGCCCAATATTCCATTGTTCCACTACTCCATCATTCCATGCGGTGTCTAAAGTAGACTGCATTCCTCTCGGGTGAAGCAAAGCCGGGCTCTCTGGGCTCGGATACTTGCTTCCGGCAATTAAAAAAACAACCCCTCGGGTAGCGGCACGTAAAGGACCTTCGTAAAAATAAGGTAGAAGAAGGTGACTTCCGCTATGATGATCGGTACCCAAACAATTAACTTGCCTATCGTCACATGCATACGCGCCCGCGCCAGATATCCAACGATGGCGGTCATGAACACGACGGTGCTCACAAAAAAGCCCAAGACAGGCATGAGAAGCACCCATAGGAAGAAAAGAGCGCCGGTCACCAGCCATCTTGTATTGGAGCCGACACTGAAAATTTGACGCCGAGACGGCCTGACAAGACCCATTACAACCAGAATCGCGGATATGAATGCCATTAGGTAAACCATTGTTCTGGGAAAAATGATGCTCATCCACGAGATGTCTTCAAGAGCGAAAAAAAACACCGCCGTCAGGATCAAACCGATGAATCCACTTGCGATTTCAGTATTGATTTCTCTATTCACCCTGATCCTCCTAAACCTTTTTTGACCTGGACTTGATTCGCCGCTTCAAGGCTGACAGGTAGGGCCATGCAGCTGAAACTACAATCATGCCGATCAAGATATGCGATAGACCGCTTTCAAATAGTTTTAAAAACGGGTATTGGTAGGCTTGCCCGGTCAAAATGGTTTGTACGTACCCCATTTCGGCTATATTCCCAAGAATGAGTCCCAACACAATAGGGGCCGGGGCAACTCCCACCTGCTTGAACAGATGGCCCATGGTGCCGAGGATAAGCATGATGAGCACATCGGTATGGCTGTTACGCACCGCATACGTACCCAGTATGGTCGCCAGGGCAATGGTGGGTACCAAAAAGTAGTATGGTGTTCTGAAAATCACCTTGTAGATCAACCGGCCGCCTAACAATCCCACGGGAACCATGGCAACTGCAGCGAACCCCATTGAAATGATGAAACCGTAGGTTAAATGACCGCTGGTGGTAAACAGCTCGATACCCGGTCTGAGGCCGTGAAGCAGCATTACACCGAGGATCACCGCATCGGGCGGCGCCCCCGGGATGCCGAGAGTCAGCAGGGGCACCATGCTGCCGGCTACGGTGACGTTGTTGCTCGACTCTGTTGCAACCAGGCCTTCCGGGACACCCGTACCGAATTTTTCAGGGTGCTTTGAGGCTCTTTTGGCCTCGTTGTAAGCCACCAGGTTGGCGATATTGCCTCCCGCCCCGGGGATGATGGCGACAATCTCTCCGATAATACAGGATCGTATGAGGTTGCCGGGCATGGAAAAAACCTTCCTGGCCACCTGCCAGAGTGAACTGCGGGCCTTTGAATCAACCTCCACTGCCGTCAGGGCGGTCTTGCCTTTGGCGGCGATGCTGTAAAGCTCGGGGAGGACGAACAGCCCGATCAGGGCGACGATCATCTCCACCCCGCCCTGAAGCACCGGCATGCCAAACGTAAACCGCGTTTCACCGCCAATGGGCGCCACCCCGAAGGTGCCGATAATCATTCCGAGGGCACCGCCCAGCATCCCTTTCACGGACGAGCCTTCGGAAAGACTGGCAATAAGGGTTAAGCCAAGAATAGCGACCCAGAAGTATTCGGACGGTCCAAAACGAAGGGACAGCCGCGCCAGCGGGGGAGATAAAAGCAACAGGAAAAGAGCACCGGCGATACCGCCGACGGCGGAGGCGACGGTTGCAAGACCGATTGCTTCCAGCGCCCGGCCTTGCTTGGACATGGGGTACCCTTCGAAGGCGGTGGCGATCGAAGAAGGCGTGCCCGGTGTGTTCACGAGTATGGCGGCAAAGGAGCCCCCGTAGATGGCGCCCATGTATACGGCCCCCAGCGCCACCAGGCCGTGAAGCGGGGGCAGCGTGAACGTGAACGGAAGCAGTACGGCCAGCGCCATGGTAGCTGTAAGACCCGGCATCGCCCCCACGAACAGCCCGGCTGAGACCCCGGCAAAGATGGAAAAAATAATCACCGGGTCGAGAAGCATCAGGAGCGTCTCAAAAAGCATAGCAGCAAAAGACCTTCCATATATTTAGGGACTATTTCTTTTTCTTGATATCGTTCAGCACGTCGCTGTACGCATCGCGCATTTTATCCACCAATTTAAGGGCATCATCCCCTGTGGCATAGGTCATTACGAATCCAAGATCCAGCTGTTTCTTGGCGATGACCTTGTTTGCGTTTGTATACGCTTGGGCCAATCGATCGACAATAGGCTGGGGTGTGCCCAGGGGGGCTGCAACACCACGGAAGGCGCCGCCGACGATATCATAGCCGAGTTCCTTGAATGTCGGAACATCGGGCAGGGCGGGGACGCGCTCTTCGGCGGCAACGGCAAGAGTGCGGAATTTGTCTTTGTATTGTACACCCACCATGGAGTAGCTCATAGCGGCCTTTATATGCCCGCCCATCACCGCGGGAATCACAGGCCCGGTTCCCGTGTAGGGAACGTAAGTCAGGTCGACACCGGCTGCTTTCATGAGTCTGAGTGTTTCCAGATGATTGGCACTGTACGTGCCGCTTCCGCCCACAGTAGCGACAAAGGGTCTTTTCTTGGCAAACGCGATGAAGTCATCGAGGGTGTTGAATTCACTGTCCTTGCTGACTACCAGTACGTTGGGCGTAAAGTGGAACCACATGATAACTTTAAACCCATCGGTCTCATATCCGGCGTCCTTGCGGATCATCGGCTGCCCGATGATGTGGGGGATATTGCATCCGATGATGTCATAGCCGGTGGGCTTGGCCGTGCGCTGGAATTCACTCCAAGCCACAGCACCACCGCCACCTGGCTTGTGTGTAACATTGATGGCCACTCCGAGGTCTTTTTCCAACTCGGGCTCTTGAAGACGCGCAGTGACATCCGACTCCCCTCCTGGATTAAAGGGAATAGTGTAGGTGATCGGTTTCTCGGGAAATTCGGCAAAGGCGACACCAGGGATCAATACAGCGATGGCCATGACTGCCACAAGAGTACACTTGATAAATCGTTTCATTTCTTCCTCCTTTAATATTAAGCGTTTATAAAGAAACACACACCAATACCCCAAATCGGGAATTACATCCCATTCATATTTATATTTTGCTATTATCATGCCAAGGTGTTGGGAGAGAGTATCCCCTTGAATTTAATTAGTATTCATTATTAGATAGTTTTTTTTCTTGACTAAAACGTTCCATAATGAAACTTTAGTGTTTCATTGATAAAATTCCTGCCAATCAAGGAAACCACTATGCGCCCCATCATGATCATTGCACCCCATGCCAAGGTTCTTAAAATTGCCGAGCAGGCGGTTCAAGACAACGAAAAGGTTCAAGTTGATTACGCTTTGCTGGAAGATGCCATTCCCATTGCGCTGGCAGCCGAATCAAAAGGAGCCCAAGTCATCATCAGTCGCGGAGGAACGACTCGCTTGCTGGAGCGCTCCGCGCTGACCATACCCGTTGTTGACATTGCCGTGTCGACCTTCAACATTCTCAGTGCGATCCACCGTATGCAACATCTAAACCGCAAAATTACGGTAATGGGATCTGTGAGAATCATCAGGGGCGTCGAAAAGCTGGGCAGAATTTTGAATGTCGATCTTGAAGTTCATGAAATTTATAACCGTGCCGAAGCCCAGGAGTATGCGAGGAGCCGCATGCAGTCGGAAAATCCTATCGAAGTGCTGATTGGCGGAGCTGTGGCCGAGTCACTGGCTTATGAGTACAATCTTCCAACCGTTTTTCTGGAGACAAGCCGGGAGGACATCGAAACATCGTTACAGGAGGCCTACAAGCTGCTGGAAGTGCGACGTATCGAAGCGCAGAAGACCGAACAATTCAAGGCCATCCTGGACAACATCAATCACGGCGTCATCGCCGTGGACAAAGCCGGTATCATAACGACTTTCAACAAGGCGGCGGGAAGAATTACCGGTATAGAGCGGTCGCGGGCCGAAGGAAAGAGGGTAATGAAGGTGATGCCTCAGGATACCACACAAGCTGTCATAAGATCGGGTCGCTCTCAACTTGGAGAACTGCTGCGGATTGGAAGGACAATGGTGCTGTCCAATAAGGTTCCGGTAAAAGTCGGTGATGAAATTTCGGGTGCTGTTGAAACGCTGGAGGATGTGACCAAAATTCGCGAATATGAGAATATTATCCGAGTGAAGATGGCTGAAAAGGGTCACATTGCCCATTTCACCTTTGGAGATATTATCGGCGACAGTCCACCGTTTACAAAAATCATTAAACTGGCCAAAAAATTTGCCGAGGTCGACAGCACCATAATGATTGAGGGTGAAAGCGGTACCGGCAAGGAAGTGTTTGCCCAGGCGATCCACTCTGCAAGCCTTCGCCGCAAGGGGCCTTTTGTCGCGGTCAACTGCGGTGCGATACCTGATTCGATTTTGGAAAGCGAGCTGTTCGGATACCAGGCAGGTGCATTTACCGGGGCCCGACGACAGGGAAAAGACGGCCTGTTCACCCAGGCGCACACGGGCACCATATTTCTCGATGAAATTAGTGAAACGTCTCAAAGTTTTCAAACAACTCTGCTAAGGGTCATCCAAGAAATGGAGGTTCGCCCGCTCGGTTCAGATAAAGTCATACCGATCGATATCCGCATCATTGTCGCCACCAACCGGAGGCTCAAACAGCAGGTCGATCTTGGAAATTTCAGGAGCGATTTGTATTACCGACTCAACATATTGCGCCTCAACATACCGCCGTTGAGATATCGGAAAAATGATATCCCCAAATTTGTGAGGCATTTTATTGGGCAGAACAGCGCTAAATTGGGCAAGGGTCTTTCCATATCCCGGGAAGCCATGATCGCTCTGAAAAACTATCCCTGGCTCGGCAATATCCGGGAGCTGCAGAACGCAATCGAAAGATTGTGCGTGACCTGTGATCTGAAGATCGACGAAGAACTGGTTGTCGACGCCTTGGATGAAGACGCCTGTGACAGCCTGCAGGATACGGAACGAATCGATTGTATGAGAAAAAATCACATATTCGAAGTGCTGAAACAATGCGGGAACAATAAAAAATTAGCGGCGGAAAAATTGGGCATTAGCAGAACAACTCTTTGGCGCGAATTGAAGGCTAACAATCAACCGGCACCCGGATAGAATCATTCGGCCAGACCTCGCCCAGCGCTGTTTCATGAAGCTTTCATGACAAGCCCTGATAGTGGATAACGGCAAATAGTGTTCTAGCGACACCTTCATTCTACGTAAAACATACATGTCAAGGCCTTCAGAGGACGCAGTCGCTAGCGCGCCTGCTCCGCTGGAGCCAACGTTATACTAATCCCAAGGAATACGACCATTCGTCCTCATTCTGATTAGGAGCCCCATAAATCCGCGATAGATCGATAGGCCATCTGGCTCCATTGATCTTTTGGAACATCCCCGGACCAGAACACCTCGATATTAATAATTCGAAGATCGGGATTTTTCTTCAGGCTTGATATAATCGGCTTCCAGTTGATAGTGCCCTGACCCGGTAGCAGATGCTCGTCCGCACGACCTCGGTTGTCATGCAAATGGGTCAAGATGAGGCGGTCCATGTAATGTTCAAGTATTTCCAATTCCCCTGTTATGTGTGCATGTCCTGAATCGAAGCAAAAACCCAGTTCATCCGGCGCAAAGAGGGCAAAGAGATAATCAAAAAGCGGCCGGCATGGGGCATTTTCCATGTTCTCAATGGCCAACCGAACTCCGTGTTTTCGAGCAACCGGCTGAAGCAAATTTATCAGTCTCTCTGATTCTTTACGATCGGATTCGATATAACGATCCGAAAGATTCTGAGGGATGTGAAGCACAATGCAGTCTCCCCCCAGCTGTGAGATAAATTCAATGCGGTTGCGATTTAGCTCGTACCAGTCTCTTTCTGAGAAAGGACGATTGCCATCGAATCGCCAAACACTATGGATGTTTTGGATTTTTAAGCCGACCATGTCCGCGGCTCGTCTGATGCCGTCGGCGTCCTCCGGCGTGTAGAGTTTATCGGATGTTGCCTGTTCACACCAATGAATATGGGAGAAACCGGCGTTGGAAAAATGTATCAAGCGTTCTTCAATTGATTGATCGGCATCATAGGCATCTGAGGTCATTGAAAATTTCATTTTTTATCATCCGGTCATCTTATCAATAATTGAATTTAACTGTTTTGTCTAACATATCTCACATACAAAGCTCGTACAATTCTTATTTGACAATGTTTTTTTATTTTACGAAAATGCAGGCGATGACAATTCCCATATCTATGTGATTAGGATTTTACACAAAGATGGTCATCTGGAGTTTATAGAGCAGAAAATAAGATAAGAGGTGAATTTGAAAATACATATCATCGGGGGACCGGGAAGTGGAAAAACCTGGTTAGCACGTCAACTGTCTGGGGCGTATAAGATTCCTGCTTTTGATTTGGATGATATATTTTGGAGGTGGTTACGATCAAAAAAAAACCTGAAGCTTCCGAATCTTTGAAATCATATAAGCCAACTACCGCCCAAGAACTTCCTAAGTTTGCAGGCATTAAAACCTATATGCGTCTGCCTCATCGCAGAACAGCACAGGGGATAGATTTTGCCGTGGTCGGAGTTCCGTGGGACGGTGCGACATCATACCGAACCGGCCAGCGAATGGCGCCTGATGCCATTCGCAGAGTTTCGGTGATGTTGAGACCGTATAACCTGGCACTTGATGTCGGGGTATTTGAGGATTGTTCTGGAGTGGATTACGGCGATCTATCGGTGATTCCCGGCTACATTGAGGAAACCTATAGGAAAATCGAAACGGAACTTTATCCCCTGGTTGAAGCCGGAGTGATTCCCGTCATCATGGGCGGCGATCATTCCATTACCTTGCCGGAGCTCAGGGCTATCGCCAAGATCCATGGTCCGGTTGCCCTGGTTCACTTTGATTCGCACACCGATACCAACGATCAATATTTCGGAAAACCCTATTATCATGGCTCCCCGTTTCGAAGGGCGGTGGAGGAAGATATTATTCTTCCCGAGAATTCGATTCAAGTGGGGATGCGTGGCCCGGTTTACTCAAAAGATGCCTACCACGATTCCATGTCCTTGGGCTTTAAGGTTGTCACCATGGCTGAAATTCGACAAATGGGCATGCAAACGTTGATTGAGCATGTTCGGGACCGGGTAGGGCAAGCCAAGGTTTTTGTCACCTTTGACATTGATGTCGTGGATCCTGCCTATGCCCCCGGTACGGGAACGCCGGAGGTGGGAGGCTTTACCAGCGGAGAGGCTATCGACCTGATACACGGGCTAAAGGGATTAAATTTTGTCGGGTTTGATGTCGTTGAAGTTCTACCCGACGTTGATACCGCAGACCTCACCGCCCTAATGGCCGCCAACGTAATCTACGAATTCCTGTCATTAATTTCACTATACAAAAAGAATACTAAGCTACAGCCTAAATTGAGCACAAGCTGACTTTTTATTGCGCTACAGGCTTCAAATGTGAGAGTAAAATAATCAAGGATATAAATATGAAAAAATCAATCGGATCCAAAGCATTAATTTACCCATCTCCTGATTGGTGTGTAGGTTCCTACAATAAAGATGGAAAACCTAACGTTATGACAGCATCTTGGGGAGGCATTTGCTGTAGTAAACCTCCAGCAGTGACAATTTCGCTTCGGAAAGCTACCTATACTTACAATAACATCATGGAAACAAAAGCTTACACTGTCAGTGTGACATCTAAGAACTATGCTCGGGAGGCAGACTTTTTCGGCCTAAGCAGTTGTTGCTCCTAACCGTGATTTCGTTGCGCTCCATCCCGGCAGGAGAGCATTTCGTTAGGCAGCAGGTAAAATATGTTTACTTCACGTTCCCAACAATTGTCCAGTGGACGAGTCATTAAATTTGTAATTGAGAATAACGCATCAGCAGTATCGTATGCTGAAGTTATACGTCAATGGCAAAAGAATTCAGACTTCCGAGCATTTTTCATTGACCTGTTGTTGAAATCACCTTTTCCCGTCTTTCGATGGGAAACGCCACCAGTCACAATTGCAACAGCAGATCAGCCTTTCGAGTTCGTGCTGATAGATAGCCCTGAAATCTCACTTGATCCAGATCCAGCCGCATTCGCCGAGCATTTCGAAAAAACGGGACCGGGAGGGGTTGTCGAATTTCCGAACCTTGGTGGAGATGCGATCTTGATAGCGCCATGTCCGGACGATTCCCAGTCCGACTATGGGCACCTCG
>JASFFJ010000238.1:0-10007 GCA_050124355.1 Desulfobacterales bacterium
AAATTGTTCACCAAAAAATCATTCTGGATATTCGCCGGTGACGGGGCTGCTTACGATATCGGGTATGGCGGGGTTGATCATGTCCTGGCCACCAACGAGGACATCAACATGTTCATCATGGATACCGAAGTTTATTCCAATACCGGCGGTCAGTCTTCCAAGGCCACGCCGATCGGTTCGATCGCCCGCTTTGCCGCTTCCGGCAAAAAGACACCCAAAAAAGACATGGGACGTATATCGATGAGTTACGGCTATATTTACGTGGCCAGTGTTTCCATGGGTGCCAACAAACAGCAGTTGATGAAAGCCCTGGTCGAAGCGGAAGCCTATGATGGTCCCTCCATGATCATTGCCTACTGCCCCTGCATAAACCAGGGTATCATGGCAGGCATGGGTAAGGCCCAGGAGGAAGAAAAACTGGCAGTGCAATCCGGTTACTGGCCGCTGTATCGATACAATCCTGCCTTGAAAGCCGAAGGGAAGAATCCCTTTATCCTGGATTCCAAGAAACCCGACGGAAGCCTGGCTAAATTCCTGGAGGGTGAAATCCGCTATGCCTCCCTGAAACGAATGTTTCCGGAAGAAGCCGAGAGACTTCACACTGCCCTGGTCGATCAATTTAACGAACGATATGAGGAACTGGCCCTCATGGCCGATCCAACACGTATTTGCAAGCAGGAAGAGCCCGCAGAATAACTTCTATCAAGTTTGAAACCGATCCGTTAAATCTTATATAAAGAGGCCATTCGGGACAATCCGGTGGCCTTTTTATTTGGTCAGAAGTTCAGGGTTTAAAGGATTATTTGTTTGGAATTTTGAATTTGTTTGAGATTTGATATTTGACAAACTCGTAAAAAACCAATTTTACGCGTTAGCGTCATTCCGGCGGGGCCTGTGCCGGACTCGATCCGGTAGCCGGAATCCAGTAATATCAGCACGTTCTGGATGCCGGATCAAGTCTGGCATGACGATTTGAGGACTTTTTTTACGAAACCATCATATTTGGTACTTGGAATTTTCATGATTTTCATAAATCAGGAATTTTTATAGAATCAGTCAACTGCTCATTTGAATGACGGAACGCTGAATGTACATCGACCTTGATAGACCCCCATATTAGTCTTATGTTAGATTTTTATACTAAATATGGCTGCAAAAAGTCTCAAAAAGCAAAAAAAATCAGGGTTTGTAATCTCAATGTGTTACAATGTGCTTTCAACAACCGAATCAAACGTGATTGAATCATGCATATATTTTTATATATCGCCATTATAATTTTATTTCCTGCACCTGTCCCTGCATTGGGAGAACAGCCTCTGGACGCTTTGCAGCGGGGGATCGATAAGGGTATCAGTGTACTAGTAGATCCGCAATATCAAGATCCTACCCGAAGACAAGAACAGGAGCAGAAACTCTGGGAGATCACCCAGGAATTTTTTGATTTTACCGAATTTTCCAGGCGTGTTCTGGCATCTCATTGGAAAAAATTTACTCCCCCGCAAAGAAAAGAGTTCATTAAACTTACCAGCGAATTACTGGGCAAGTTAAATATGCGTAAATTACAAACAAGATATAATGGAGAAAAAGTCTTTTACATTAACCAAAAAATTATTAGTAAATCCAAGGCTTTGGTTGAGGTCAACGTCCTGTGGAAAAACCTGGAAGTTCCCGTCACACTTCGAATGAAAAAGAAACATGGCAAGTGGAAAGTTTATGATGTCACTGCACTCGGAGTCAGCTCCGTTGGCAATTATCGGGCCCAAATTAACCAGATTATGCAGAAAAAATCTCCCGAAGAAGTAATTGAAATTTTTAAAGAAAAGATACGAGAAAAAGAGAAAAAAATTGAGATTGAGGAGAATGCCTAATATATTGGAAAGGCGGTGTAAGAATGAAAAGATCCTTTTTATTAATCCTGCTAATCATCTGTCTGGGTCCTCTGGATTCCTTTGGTGATGAATGTATCGAAGGAGATTGTGTCAACGGCAAGGGAACCATGGTTTATGCCACCGGTCATAAATTTACGGGGGAGTTTAAAGACGGTGTCCGGCACGGTGATGGCGTGTTGTTGATGCCAGGAGGCAGAAAAATCGTCGGGACCTGGCAGGATAACGAAATTGTGGAAGGAACCTTCACCCAGCCTGACGGAACCCAGTACGCTGGGCAGTGGAAATTTCGTGAAAGAAACGGTCAGGGGACCTTGACCTTTCCGGACGGCCGAAAATATATCGGTGAGTTTAAAAGCGATCAGCGACACGGCAAGGGGACCATGCTATATCCCGATGGTCGCAAGTACGTCGGAGATTTCAATTATGGTGAGAGATCCGGATCCGGCACAATGACCTATCCCGATGGCCGCAAGTACACCGGTGAATTTAAAGCCGGCGAAAGAAACGGGCGCGGCATTATGATTTATGCCGATGGCAGGAAACTGGAGGGTGAGTTTAAAAACGGGGAGTTTGTGGGGAAGTGAATTGAATGCGTAATTTTTCGATTGGGAATTAGAGATTTCGGATTTCTGATTGGATGTGGTATCGGGCAAAAATAGGGGTTGATTGAGTTGATTGGTTCGTAAAAAACCAGAATTTCGATAAATTTTAATTGTAACACATTGAAATTAAGTTCTTTTTAATTTTAGTCGTGTGTTTATTGCGCTTTTTTGCGGCCATATTAAGGTTTATGGATTATATCCAGTTAAACTCGCCAGCGCTTTAAACCAAATCATCCTATTCAACTAAATCAACCTAATAAACCAAACCATCTAAGCCATCCAAATTTATCCTATAAAATTTGCGAAGTAACAACCAAGCGTATTCTATTGGGACCGATGGAATCTATCCGCGGCAAGCCGTGGAGTGTCATGTTTTTAGGATTTAACTCACTTTTAGCGCAGCATACTGCGGGGAATTAAACCCAGGAGAGATTAAAACGGTTAGAATACCCTAATTCGTCATTCGCCAACCCTACTTCAATTTTTTCAACCAGTCCCCTTCGGCAAACCACTTTAACTTCAGTTCGTCCATAAGACCGCTTCCTTCCATATTGTTTAGCGTGTTGCGGGTCCAGTTCATCAGCAAGGGGTCATTGGCCGGAATAGCAATGCCGATCGGCTCATAGGTTAACTGGGTGACAACCGAGAGCAGGCCGGCTTCCGGGTAACGGAACACTGAAACAACGCAGATGGGATAGTCGGCAATCATGGCCTGGACCTTATCCTGTAAGACCATATCCACTGCTTCATCATAAGTTGCGGTTGTAAGCAGCGTTGTTTTGTCAAGGAGGGCTTCGGCAAATGCCTGGCTGGTTGATCCTTTGAGAGCCACTAATTTCGTGTTGGGGTTATTCACGTCCGTTGCTTCATTAGCATCGGCAATGGTTTTTATTTTGGTGAGAAACGCTTTGCCCGAGATGAAATAGGGGCCGATAAATGCCACTTTTCGATTCCGTTCGGGGGTGATGGTCATGCCGGACAACACCATGTCGACCTGCCCGCTTTGAAGCGCCGGCAGTAATTCGTTGAACGGCTTGGTGACAAATTTTACTTTGACATCCAGCGCCTGGGCTAACATCTTGGCAAGATCGGGTTCGAGACCAAATATTTCACCGTCTTTGGCCGTCATGTTTAAGGGCGGCATGTTGCCCATGGTGCCGACAACCAGCTCTCCTCTTCGCTGGATGCGATCGAGCACCGGGGATGTGGAGCTGCCGCCGGTTGATTGCTGCATCTGCGCGCAGCCGGCTATTAAAATCAAGGTCAGAATCGTCGCAAGCAAAACTTTCGTATACTTCATTCTCTTTCTCCTTTTCTCATTTCTTTAAAGGCATTGATTAGCCCGTTGGTTGAGGGATCATGGGCATTAACAGGATTGTCATCCTGCAGTTCGGGCAGGATTTTTCCTGCCAGCTGTTTCCCAAGTTCGACGCCCCATTGGTCGAACGAGAAAATATTCCAGATAACTCCCTGAACAAATATTTTATGTTCGTACATGGCAATTAAGCTGCCCAAAACTCTTGGCGTCAATTTATTGAACAAAATTGAGTTGGTCGGTTTGTTGCCTTCGAAAACTTTATGCGGGGTTAACTTCGCAATCTCTTCATCAGATTTGCCTTGTTTTTTCAGTTCGGCAACCACTTCCTCTTTGGATTTGCCGTTCATGAGGGCTTCGGTTTGGGCAAAAAAATTAGACAATAGGATATTATGATGCTCGCCAATCGGATTGTGACTGACTGCCGGTGCCAGAAAATCCGCCGGGATAAATTTTGTCCCTTGATGAATCAGCTGATAAAAGGCATGCTGGCCGTTCGTGCCGGGCTCACCCCAGACGATGGAACCCGTCTGATAGTCGATCCGCTCTCCATCCCGGCTTGCTGATTTGCCGTTGCTTTCCATATTGCCCTGCTGAAAATAGGCCGGAAACCGATGCATATACTGATCGTAGGGCAAGATAACTTCCGTGGCAGCACCAAAAAAATTGTTGTACCAAATACCGATCAAGGCCAAAATTACGGGAATGTTTTTGTCAAATGGCGTCTCCAGGAAATGTCGATCCATATCGTGGGCACCCTGCAGCAGATCGCAAAAATTGTCGAATCCGATGTAACAGGCAATCGATAATCCAATGGCCGACCACATGGAATAGCGTCCGCCCACCCAGTCCCAAAATTCAAACATGTTGTCTTTATCAATGCCGAATTCTTCAACCTTGGTAACATTGGTCGACAAGGCCACAAAATGCCTGGCCACATGGATGGAATCACCGGCCTGTTTTAGAAACCAATCCCTGGCACTAAAGGCGTTGGTCATGGTTTCCTGGGTGGTGAATGTTTTGGAGGCAATCATAAACAAGGTCGTCGCCGGATTTAGTTTTTTCAATACTTCCGTGAGATGGGTGCCGTCTATATTAGAAACAAAATGAACGGCTAAGTTCTTGTCAGCGAAAGGGCGCAGTGCTTCGGTTACCATCACCGGCCCCAAATCCGAGCCCCCGATACCGATGTTGACGATATCGGTGATCCTGTCACCCCGATAGCCTTTCCATTCGCCGGATCTTAATTTTTTGGAAAAACCTCCCATCTTCTGCAAAACGGCATTGACCTGGGGCATCACATTTTGACTGTCGACATAAATCGGTGAATTTTTCCGGTTGCGCAGCGCCACGTGTAACACCGCCCGGTTTTCGGTCTCATTGATTTTTTCTCCGCTGAACATGTTTTTAATGGCCGTTCGAATGCCCGCTTCCTCTGCCAGTTCTAAAAGAAGCGAGAGAGTTTCAGTGGTGATCCTGTTTTTGGAATAATCCACCAGGATCTCTTTGAATTGGATATGACACGTGTTGAATCGCTCAGGATCTGATACGAAAAGATCCTTCATTTTAAGATCTTTGATCTTACAGTGGTGTTCCTCAAGTTTTGACCAGATGTGACTGCGGGTCGGATTTTTCTTTGGGAGCATATGGGCACCTTTCTTAGGATTTACTTTAAAGATTTTGTACTTATCGTATGTAAAATTGATATAATCTACTCCCTGGGAGCCTTTAAGTCAAGAAAAGCGCCATCAATTAAAAAAATGTCAAATTCAGCCCTTACAAATCGAATTAAGACCGATGGTCTTCGCCTCATAATCGTTGATGACCTCGCGGAAGTATGTCATACCGCGGCCGGCGAAATCAAGGATATTGCAGACCGGCCGACAACGGGTGCGAATCCATTTACCATTGCACTGTCGGGCGGGTCGACCCCGCGGTATCTGCATGAATTGTTGGCGGGTGATCCCGCCATTCGTGACAGGATGCCCTGGCAACATCTGCACTTCTTTTGGGGGGACGAACGCCACGTTCCGCCGGATCACCCCCAGAGCAATTACCGTATGGCTTATGAATCTCTTTTCACCCTGACACCTGTTCCTATCGGAAACATCCACCGGGTGCCTGCCGAAGAACCCAACGCTGCCCTGGCTGCTGAAAAATATGAGCGGGAATTGCGGACCTTTTTCGGGCTGGAAGTCGGGCAATTGCCACGATTTGACTGTATTTTGCTGGGAATGGGTTCGGATGGTCACACCGCGTCGCTTTTTCCGTACACAGAGGCCTTGCATGAGTTAAATCACCTTGTGGTTGCAAATTGGGTAGACAAATTTAAAGCCTACCGGATTACCCTAACGGTCCCGGTATTGAACTACGCGAATTTGGTTGTGTTTCTAGTCAGCGGTCATGAGAAAGCCGAAGCACTCGAAGAGGTTTTGCAAGGCGATCGCCAACCGGATCTTTTCCCGGCCCAGTTGATCCGGCCCGACCCGGGCAAATTACTGTGGATCGTGGATCGAGCGGCTGCCCGGTTACTGAGAAAGTCGTAAAATTTCACCGCAGAGACTCAGAGAACGCAGAGAAAAGGAAAAGTTTATACTCCACCAAGGCGGATCAATCAGGGACCGTTTCCTCTATCGCATCATGTATCCGGCAACCCTCCAACCGCCATCTTCCTTCGCCACCGTCTTTCTTTCTATGCCGGATTTATTTGCAAATTTAACCTCAAATTGGACTTGGAATTATTCGCCATTGGGCATTCCTTCTTGATCAGTGATTTATCGGTTTGCTATAATCACAAATCAAGACACGACCGCATATTCTTTGCATCGTTGGCCTATTCATATCATGCCCGTATTCAAGTAAACGCTTGCATTATATAGCAATTGGTGGTACATGTAATGCTACAATAGGAGGTACGCAATGGGAAAACTTTTGAATATCCTTCCGGTAAGCGATTTGAGGCAGGACGCTGCTAAGATCCTGAAAAAATTACGAGACAACAAGGAACCCATTATCATTACACAAAGAGGACGGGCAGCTGCGGTCATAATCGGTGTCGAGGCGTATGAAAAATCTGAACACGATAAAGAGATCCTTCGGCTTTTGGCTAAGGGAGATAAAGAAATACAAATAGGCGAGGGTTATGATATAGATACTGTTCTTGCTGAAGCTGATTTAATCCTATCCCAGGAACCATCGTGAAAGTCCGCTTCACGCCGACTGCCAGAACCCAGTTTCTGTCTGCTCTCGCTTATATTCGGCGGGATAAACCTTCTGCAGCAGCAAAATTTCGACAACATTCTGAAACAGTATTGCGAAGGCTCGAGGACTTTCCTGAATCCGGAAGAATCATACCTGAATTTCCAGAACTCCCTTTCCGTGAGGTGATCATACCGCCATACCGTTTTTTTTATAAAATCAAAGGCGACATCGTCTGGATAGTTGCTGTGTGGCATGGCGCACAGCTTCCAAAACAACCAAGTTATTAAACGCCAAACTTGCGCATTAGAGGGACCGAAAAAAGCCGGGCCGCTTTTGAAATGCATTCTTAACGATAATATAAATAGCAGGATTAAGGAAGGAGCCATGAACGATCTGAAAGGCAGGACCCTGTTCATTACCGGCGCCAGCCGCGGTATCGGCAAGGCGATCGCATTACGGGCCGCCAAAGACGGAGCCAGTATTGTAATTGCTGCCAAGACAACGAAGCCGCATCCAAAGCTGCCGGGTACGATTTATACTGCCGCCGAGGAGATTGAGCAAGCCGGCGGCAAGGCACTGCCAAGCACTGTGGACATCCGTTTCGAAGACCAGGTGGAAGCGGCTGTGGATAAGACGATTGCCACGTTCGGCGGGATCGATATTCTGGTAAACAACGCCAGCGCCATCCATCTGGCCGATACGGTTTCAACGCCAATGAAGCGATACGACCTCATGCACCAGATCAACACCCGCGGAACGTTTCTATGCTCGCAAAAATGCATCCCACATTTGGAGAAGGCGGAAAACCCGCATATTTTGAACATTTCGCCGCCCCTTAACATGGATGCAAAATGGTTCGCCCCGCATGTCGCTTACACCATGGCCAAATTCGGTATGAGCATGTGTGTTCTCGGAATGGCTGAGGAACTAAAAGCCAGGGGAATCGCTGTCAACGCCCTGTGGCCGCGAACGACGATCGCAACTGCCGCTGTTCGGAACCTTCTCGGCGGCGAAGATATCATACGGGGCTCCCGCAAACCGGCAATCATGGGGGATGCCGCTCACGCGATATTAACCCAACCAAGCCGCGAGTGTACAGGACATTTTTTTGTCGACGACGACGTTCTGAGAGCTGGTGGAAGAACGGATTTCAGCGGCTACGCTGTCGATCCGGATGTTGAACTGATGCCCGATTTTTTCTTATAGCGCAAGGATATGAGGATTCATGGTTCAAGGGTTTGTCCCTGTTCCCTGATCAATGCAATTTCTACGCGACGATTCTTCTGCCGGTTTTGCGGGGTGGTATTTTCCCGCAGGGGCCGGTACTCCGAAAATCCCTGGATTGAAACCCGCTGGGGGTCGACGCCGTTTCCAATTAGAAATTTAGCGACATTGATGGCGCGTGAAGCCGATAATTCTAAGTTGGAAGGATATTTTTTTGTTTGAATCGGTCGGTTGTCCGTATGCCCTGAGACAACGACCTGGTAATCCGGTTTGGAAGCGATAAAACCTGCAATTCGAATAAAAATAGGTTGATAGGCCTCCAGCAACGCAGCTTCGCCGAGGTTAAAGGTAATGCGTTCGCCTAAGGTAAAAACCAGGCGGCGCTGGTCGTTGCTAACTAAAAAGCCATCTTGTTCACTTTCATCCATGGTTGCCAGGACATCTGCACGCAGCTGCGCAATGTGTTGCTCCAGCATTTCATTCTGGTCTCGGGAAGTTAAAGGTTTCGAATGGAGTTGAATGGATTCAACCTGGTCTGCTACGATTTCTGTTTCTTGGTCGGAAGGCGGTTTTTCATATGATTGTTCGGATATGTGTTGAGGGATATCAGGGGAAACCACCGGCGATTCCTTGATGGACGATGCATAAAAAAAGAGGAAAAAAACCAGAAGAAGTGTCATCAGGTCTACCATGCTCCACATCGACGTTTCTTCATCCACTGTTTTCTGGGCCAACATTTTTTGGAGACGAATTCGCTTTCGCTCGGACAATTCAAGCCGGCTCTCAAGCACTTGTTGTGAATATTCAGACATGCTGTCTTCTCGCGGTCACTTTCTGAAATGGATTAAAAGAAATTCGCGACCCTTTGTGCGGCCGGGATTCCAGGGCGTATTCCTGTATGCCGCAATAGTTTCTGAGATAGGATTGAAGACGGTAAGCAACTGCCTTTGGGTTTCTAAATTTGGCAATATCCATCAGTCCTTCCAAAATAATATAAAGCAGATTTGCTTCTGATTTGACATAGGCAGACATTTTCTTGGACAGGGGCAAAAATAGAAAGTTTGCGAACAACAAGCCATATAGTGTTGTTTGCAAGGCAATGGCGATGCCCCGGCCCATTTCCACCGGATCTCCCATATTTTCCAAAACATTGATAAGGCCAATGATGGTGCCTACGAAACCAATTGCCGGAGCAAGTTTTTGCAGGGTGGTCAGAATGCTTATCAAAGATTCTTTCCTCGAAATATATAGTTCGTATTCCTGTTCCATGATATTGTAAATCTCATAGGGATCATAGTCATCGACCACCAACTCGATGCCCTTGCGCAGAAAAAGATTTTCGATGTCATTTAACTCCTTTTCCAATGCAAGATTGCCGTAGCTCCTGTTTATCCGGGCCAGCCTCTCGATGCGTTTTACGAGCTCTCGATAATTTGGCTCCGGCGTTTTGAAAACAAGAAATAAGGTCTTGATCAAATCATTGTAGCTTTTTATCGGAAAAGACAAAAATCCGATCAACAAAGCGCCCCCCAATACCAGGAGACCGCTTTTGAGGTTTAATATGGTCGTCGCGTTACCCATGATAGCTGCCGACAAACCGATAAACAGCAGTATGCCGGCCAGCAGAATAAATTTCTTGATCATAAACAATTCTCCTTAAAGACCTTATTGTTGTCATCTCGGACGGTTTTACCCCGGTGTTGCAACTACAAGGTTTACATTCTGAGCCTTTATCAGCGGGGATATAAAACGTCTGCCTTGACTCCCATCCTGCCC
>JASFFJ010000239.1:0-9960 GCA_050124355.1 Desulfobacterales bacterium
CGGCAGACATATCCACAAGGGTTTTCTGGAGGATCTGATAACATCTATGACAGCGGTTGAGATGCCCGATCAAATGCTGTCTCTCGGCCGAATCAACAGCCCCCTCTGCAAGGCGCGCCAAGTCCTCGATTGGAATATGGTCTTCGGATTCCAGTACAACTGACGGGTTTATCGTTTTATTCATCCATTTACCCATTATTGACCTCTATCTATTTAGACGGACATTTTACGGTTCGCGAATTCCCTCCGCCAGCAATTTTTCCCGGTATTTTGTCAAAAGTCGTTTCAGGCGCTTGCCGGCCGTCGATGCCGGAAGGCCGATGATTTTTGCAGCCATGGGAATCGATTGGTCCGACCCGTAGACGAGTCTGACCAGGAGTTGATCCGCTTCAGGTAACGCTGCAGTTGTCGCCCGGATAACCTTGATGGCGTTGATTCGTCTTTCGCGGTCAAGTTTCCGAATCAAAAACTCCAAGGGATTAGCGTCCTGATCGCTGATATTCTTTAAAGCGCTTTTATCCGTTTCATCCAGGGCTTGAAACGAAGGATTTTCGCGGCACGGCGCCTTTTTGATCGGTAAAATTTCTTTGAGGAATTCCATATAAGATCCGGTATACAAACCGTCGATCCTGAGAAAATCGTAGGCATCATCGAAGGTGAATTTTTGCCAGCACACCAATCGGTAGACCGCTTCAGCCCATTTGCCGAGCTTCGCCACCCCGACAGGAATACGCCTGCGGCCGTATTGTTTACGCCGAAAGTCGATAACAAGAGCGTTGATAAGGGAATAAAGGTAGGTATTCAGTTTACTTTTGCCCTTAAAGGACCGCAGGCGTTTAAAGTTATCTGCTTTCAGGCTGTCAACCACGTAAAGATAGCTTTCGTTCTGATCGTTCTCATCAGAAAAACGCCGTTTGCAAATAGTTTCTATTTTTACCAGGAGGTCGCTTGAAGTAAAAAGTTTCTCCGGATCCATCATTTTGTTGTTCACGCGCTACGTTTACGTATGAATTTTCATATTAATTTTAGAGGATTAGATGGCCAATTGTTAGTAAACGCCCTTCCAAGAAACTTGTAAACCATTTCAATCGGTCCTTCGTCTAAATGTGCAAATCCTTAACAAAAAGGAGGCCAAAAAATGAAAGCAACGCTGCTGAAAATGAGTGTGATGACCACATTGGCAATTTTTCTATTCGTGGGTACTTCATGGGCGGATGGCGGAAAAAACCGGCATCATAAGAAGGTCGAAAAAAAACATTTACGCTCCGGCTATCAAAGGAACAATGGAGACCAGGGATGGTCTCACAATGGTCGCGGATGGTATAAGTCCCCACGGCACCATTACAAAAGACACCATGATCGTCATTGGGCGTCTCACAGAGCCAAAAGACATGCTTTTAGGCATCATCACAAATATCGCAGACCGTTTCATAAGCACTGGCATGGCAATCATTGCCGCCATAGCGTAATTCGCAGACATTACCATAGGCATAAACCATCCTACAATGTATTTTCTTATCGGGCATCGCTCTACGATCCGGGATGGTCGGTTACCATCAGGACCCGAAACAGGTGGTAAGTTGAATAAATCTGAGAGAAGGTATATTATTCTCAGTGAAATAGTTCCAGGTTCGGGGTTCAGGGTTCAAAGGTTAAACTTGATGGATACCAGTCTTAATATTAGTCTAAATCTGGAAAACCTGCCATACGCCATTGAGCGAATTAGGTTTGTAACCAGATGAAGGCACACTCCCCTTGGTACGGGTTTTCTGGGTTGCTTAAACCCGGAACGTTGAACCTTGAACCTCTGAACCTGTAAAACGTTATGTCTTCTTACAGGTAACCTGTAAATACCATAAAAATGATCGGAAAGAGAAGATAGATACCGACAGTCGGCACCCGGCAAATATAAAGGCGTTAAAGGGCAAAAGCGTGTCTGATGAGCAACTAAGCCTGGCGAGACAAGAATCATACGAGTTTGACGATGGATCCACCACGCCAAATAGATCAAATCCGGTATGGGAGGAGAAGGAACTTGTCCGCCGTGCCCAAAATGAGGATCCCTGGGCGATTGAGCAACTGGTTTTGCGCTATCAAAAAAAAGTATACCAGATTGCCTATCAAATGCTTGACGGGGATGAACAAGAAGCCCAAGATCGGACACAGGATGCATTTTTAAAAGCATTTCGGAAAATCAAACAATTTAAAGGCGAGGCTTCATTTTACACATGGCTTTATCGCATTGTGGTCAATACGTGTTTGGATGCCCGCAGACGCAGGCGGCGCTGGAAGGAGATCTTTTTGCCCTGGCGCCTTGAAAAGCATAAAGACGAGACCGCCTCTGCTTCATTTGAAGAATACCCGGACAAAAACGTGCATTCAAATCCGCTGTCAACGGTGAGAAAACGACAGCTTGAAAATGATGTAAAACAAGCCATGGACACGCTATCAGAAAGGCAACGCAGTATATTTCAGTTGAAGATATTTCATGAAATGAGTATACCGGAAATATCCCAAATATTGAGCCTGGCGGAAGGGACTGTAAAGACCCATCTTTTTCGAGCCACGCAAGTTATTCGAAAGAATTTGAGAGGATGGACCGATGGATAGAGGAGCTAACGGCATGGCGTCATGTCATAATCAGAAAGAAAATCTGGTGTTGTACGTTTACGGTGAACTGGATTCAAATTCCGGCAGAGAGATCGAAGGCCACCTCGCAACATGTAAGGCCTGCCGACTCGAATATGAACAGCTGTCGTCCTTGCTGGGAAATTTTAAAGAAGCCGTTGCGTCACCGGAGTTGTCGCCCAAACAGGTCAACTCGCTGGTCGCCAATATTAAATGGAAATTAAATGACAGGCGAAAAGAAAAGTGGTGGCGTCGGTATTTTGATTTCAGACCAGCGCGCATTATTACGGCCATTGCCGCGGCGTCTATTTTAATCATTGTCGCCGGCATCATTGGCTATGTAAAAAATACTGACACGAATGAGTTCCAGCCGGTTGCCGGTCGGCAAAATAAAGGGGTCATGTTAAGTGACACGGATATGGAGATCGTAAAAAATTTAGAATTTTTAAAAGAAATGGATGCGATTCAGAAGTTATCCCAGGTTGTTGATTTGAACGGGGATAAAAACCCACAAGGAGAATTGGACGACGAAACCAGAGGAATGAGACAGGATGGGTATGCTAGATATTTTGTTTAACCTCCGTTCTTTTCGATTGACATATTTGGCTGCGGCAGCAGGCATCATCGTCCTGTTTTTTTGCAGTTCGCTATGGGGTTACTTCCCGGATCTTCACCAGCAACGCCCCCCTGTATTGCTTCCAAGTAACTGTAAATACCCCATCGCGGAAGATCAGTCGATTCAGTTTGATAGCGGTGGTTTCGTCAAACGCGGTTCCAGCAATCAGTATTTCCAGCAGTGGCAGGACCTATCTCCCGATGAACAAGAAAAAATGCGAAAAAAATACAAAGAGTGGCAATCGCTTCCTCCGCAAACACGCAAACTTTACAAGCAGCTGTTCCGCCAATGGCAGCACCTATCCCCCAAAGAGCGTAAAAAACTCCAAAAAGATCTGAATAATTGGGAAAATCTTACTCCACAGCAGCGAAAATCAATCCGGCGCCGCTTTAAGAATTAAGTTTTTTATCGATCATTCCAAATTAAAGCGCATTATGGGGCCGCCGCCAATACCTGCAAAGGTTACCACAAAGAGTTTAAATCCAGGTGATAAGTTTGGCTTTGGCTAGCGGACCAACAGGTAAACAGCCAGGATTGCCAGTCCAAAAATTGCTGTGGCCAATAAATTACTGCCAGCAGCATTTTTAGTGGCCGCGGGCCAGCGTTTCATCCCGGTAATCATTGGCCCGATCAGATTTTCGTGTTTGAAAAAGTAATAGAAAAATACAGCGAAAAGGTGAATAGCGATGAGGGCAATCAGCACGAATCGGTTGATCAGGTGAACCCGGGTAAGCAAATCGCTGGCCTCTTTGCTTACCCATGCGTAGAGGGGACCTTCCGTTAGAATATCGTCGTTGGCAAACAGTCCGGTGGCAACCTGTACGAATAAAACCAGCAGCATGGCAACAATCGACCATCCGCCCAGAGGGTTGTGACCGAGATAAGGTGTCTCTGTCTTTCTTTGCAGCAACCCTTTCATGTGTGAAAATACCGTCGCCGGTCCTTTCACAAAACTGGAAAATCGGGATGTGTGACTGCCGACAAAACCCCATGCAAACCGAAACATCAGCAGCACCAATATCGCATATCCGCCGAGCATATGGTATTCCATAGTCATTCCACCGATATTGCCGGTCACAAATGACAGAACCACGCAGATGAAAAGCAGCCAGTGAAACAGCCGGGTAGGGGGATCCCATACCAAAACCCGTTTGGACCGCCCGGTTTCCTGGTAATTTTCGATTTTCTTGTTTTCCATTTTAGGCCTGGACATTATCTAATTACATTATCGATGTCAATTATCCCAGTCGAAAAAGTTCAACCGACCGCAAATTCAGAACTACTGATGTGTCGTTAAATCGGATGCAACAGAAACGTCAGAAATCGCGCCAATAAAACTGAATTAAGGCGAATCGTTCTGAATTTTTTAATTTCAGGTCTTTAATTAATATAAAAGACGTCGATAATACCTTTTTCTGGGCTGGCGTTCCATTTATTTTTGATAAAATGCTCCGGAACTGTCTTCAATATTTTACGGTACCAGAACGCAGGCAGGAATTAACTCCTTTTCAGATATCATTCGACGGGATAAGACCGCCTGGCAAATCGCAGGAGATAAGTACAACAGTCCCGACACCATTTACAAACTTCCGGGCGGCTTGCTTATATCGGGAAATCGAATTGACGAAAAAATAGGCTGGAACCGACTTCCGGTTGGGACCAAAGTTTTTGTTGAGTAGGCAGGTCTGGCGGAACGTCCACGGTTATGCCGTTTTCAGCTTTCTTTTTTTCTCGCCTTGGATATTTATAAAATTACCGGTAAACATGACCGCCCCGCCGGCCAACACCAGCCAATCCAGACTTTCACCATAGAATAAAAAACCAACGGCTGCAATCAGGGGCAATCGTAAAAAATCCATCGGCACGACTACTGTTGCATCTGCTATGGCCAGTGCGCGTGCCATGCAGTAATGACCGCTCAATGCGGCCACACCAACGACAATGATCCACGGCAACATCGATAGTGATGGTGTTGTCCAATCAACGATCGAGGTCACAAAGCCCAGAGGCAGCTGAATGACCGTCATATAGAACAGGATGGTCAGAGGGGTATCGACGAGGGCAAGTCTTCTGGTCAGGGTGTGTGACAGGGCATAACAAAAAGCGCTACCCAAAACGGCCAACGCAGCGGGCGAAACTACCGCCAGGCCCGGACGCAATATCAAAAACACCCCCAGAATACCGAATACAATGGCGGCAACCCGCGTGCGGCTGATTTGTTCCTTGAGCAACACGGTTGCCAGGACAGCGGTCCAAACCGGAACGGTGAACTCCAAGGCAAATACTTCCGCCAGGGGAATAAAAGCAATGCCGTAGAACCAGCCGAACTGCCCCCCGAAATGAGAGATATTGCGCAGCAGGTGTACCCTCAGGTTTATGGTGAATATCTGTCGCCAGTTGCTGCACCCCAAAAAAAAGCCGACAATTAGAACACCAATGAGACTGCGGAAAAATAGTATCTGGAAGGTACTCAATTGTTCCGACAGCTCCCGTCCGCCGACGGCCATGGCCATGAAAGATACCAGTGTGCCCGACATCCAAAAAGCGGCGATAACGGCATGATTTCGATTCGTATGTATGAATGTGATGATGTTAGGTTCCTTTATTCTGTAGTCGATCCAATCGAAAATCTTTTTAGCATCCACCGATACGTCTTCCGATCCGGTCATCGATTCATTTGATGGAATTTATTCGGATTGGATTGTCAACATTTACGTTATAATCTTGTTGTGAAAAAGGCAAACATATGGTTCTATTATTTTGGGAGGCGGACTACGTATCTGCTTTTACCGGATACCTAAAGAATCTCCTATTTTTTAATATAACCCGGATAAATCAGAAAGAATAGCCACAACGGCCCAAAGACACAAACAATAATTATAATTTCAAGGAAATCACCCATGACAAATATTAAAATTGCGCCATATGGATCATGGCAATCACCGATCAGCTCAGAACTGATCGTTTCAGAGTCTGTCAAGCTCAGTGATATTGTCTTGGATGGCGACGATATTTATTGGATCGAGATGCGGCCTTCGGAAGGCGGGCGTAACATCATTGTCCGTTGCACATCGGACGGGCAGAGAGCGGATATCACCCCGCCGGATTTCAACTCCCGCACCCGGGTGCACGAATACGGGGGACGATCGTTTGCCGTGGATCAGGCCGATGTTTATTTTTCCAATTTTTCCGATCAGCAAATTTACCTGCAGCAGCCGAATGCTGTTCCCAGGGCGATCGCAACCGATACCGGCCTGTATTTTGCCGACATCATTGTCGATCGTTTGCATCCAGGCCTTATCTGTGTTTGTGAAGATCACAGCGGTCAGCGAGCTGAACCGGAGAATCGATTGATCCGTATCGACCTTGCGGAAGGGGGCAAAACCGGTGACCCACAAATAACGGTACTTGCTCGGGGCAGTGATTTTTATGCCTCGCCATGCTTGAGTCCGGATGGATCGCAGCTCGCCTGGCTTTCATGGAACCACCCCAACATGCCATGGGATGGCGCTGATTTGTGGATCGGTACAATTGGACAAGATGGGACACTTGCGAAAACCGAAAAAGTGGCCGGCGGCAGGGATGAATCCATTTTTCAACCCCAGTGGTCGCCGGACGGCACCCTGTATTTTGTTTCCGATCGCACCGGCTGGTGGAATCTGTACCGTCGGCGGCAAAATGAGATAAAACCGATTTTAAAGATGGAGGCCGAGTTTGGCATGCCGCAGTGGGTATTTGGGATGTCCACCTATGCATTTGAATCCGCCCAGCGTCTTATTTGCGCCTACACCCAAAATGGCAGATGGCAGCTGGTACAGATCGATGTAGCGACTGACCGACTCGATGTTATCAAGACGCCATACACCAGCATTGCCTATTTACGGGCATCTCCGGGCCGCGCTGTATTTGTCGGTGGTTCTGCAACTGAGCCGACGGCCATCGTCAAACTCGACACAACCACACACTCGCTTGAGATATTGCAACGTTCAAGTTGTAATGAAATAGATAGGGGGTATATATCCATTCCCAGAACGATTGAATTCCCAACTACCCGGGAGCAAACCTCCCACGCATTTTTTTATCCCCCCCAAAATAAAGATTACCAGGCACCGGCGGACGACCGCCCGCCCCTGATCGTTATCAGCCATGGCGGACCCACGGCCGCTGCAACGGATAGTTTAAATCCTGCGATTCAATACTGGACCAGCCGGGGCATCGCTGTGCTGGATGTGAACTACGGTGGCAGCACCGGCTATGGCAGGGCCTATCGGCAACGTTTGTACAGAGAATGGGGCGTTGTGGATACAAAGGACTGCGTCAATGGTGCCAAATACACCATTGAAAAATTCGGCATCGACCCAGATCGCCTGATCATCAGAGGCAGTAGTGCCGGCGGTTACACCACCCTGTGTGCCTTGGTTTTTCATGATGTTTTCAAGGCCGGCGCCAGTTATTATGGTGTCAGTGATCTGGAAGCCCTGGCGCAGGAGACCCACAAATTTGAAGCGCGCTACCTGGATCATTTGGTCGGTCCCTACCCGGAGCGCAAGGACTTGTATATCGCCCGTTCACCGATTCATCACGGCCAGGATCTTTCCTGCCCCGTTATTTTCTTTCAAGGCCTCGAAGACAAGGTCGTGCCGCCGGACCAGGCGGAGAGGATGGTAGATATCCTGAGAGGTAAAAACCTGCCGGTTGCCTACGTTGCCTTTAAGAAAGAACAACATGGCTTCCGTATGGCACACAACATCAAACGGGCATTGGATGCAGAACTATACTTTTACTCCCGGATTTTCGGATTTCAGTTGGCGGATGACATCGAGCCGGTGGAGATTGAGAACCTTTAACACCCAAAAAGAATATTTTTGATAAAGCCGTAAAAAGGCACAAAAAAAATAAAAATAAAATTTTAGGGATTGTAATTTCAATATGTTACAATGAACAAAAATCGAAAATCAGACTTTTTATGAATCCAACCATTAAGAATTAAGGCAATATTCTTACCTTGGCTGTTTTGTAGTCCTTAAATCCCCGATCAAACGTAGCAATTTCAAGGTTCGCAATCTGAGCAAACGCCGCTAAATATGCATCGTTCCATACTCTGTGGGAATAACGTCGATTCCCGGTGTGTGCTCTCCATGCTTCCTCGAGGCCCTCAGGTTCGCGTAGGAAGTACACGCGTTCATCCTCGAGCAATTTGTCATAACACGTCCACGCAACGTCCATTGTGACGGCTTCATCCTTGAAGACGGCAGGATTTGTCGCAAGTCGTAAAAATCCCTGCTGGGTGAGCCGGCAAAATGTGCAACTGTCGGGTCCTGCGCCTTGAAACCATTTTTTCGCCCTTCTGTGGTGGGCGTGGACTTCAAATGCCAGTGCAAGCCAGACGTTAATGTCCGGCAAATGCATGACAATCCTCCTGGTTTAAGATGCGCGCAATATTATCCGAATCGAGTTTCAATGTGCCGGGACGATCAGACGGAACGAGCGGAAGTAAAATTTTCTTGCGGACGATTTTCTTTTCAGCGCTACGTTCCAACTCGTGTATCACAGCTTCTGTTAAAAAAACCTTGAGACTCTTGCCCTCTAAGGCAGCTGCCGCCTTTGCGCGTCTCAGGAGATTGTCTGGTATATCCACGGTAGTTCTCATAGCCACATATTTTACATAAATATGCTTTTATGTCAATCTTTTTTTAGTACCTTCGAGAAGGCCGCTAGGGCATAATCAATATCATCCGATGAGATGTGATAATGGGTGACGGCTCTGATGCGGCCCGGTCCGACAGGCAACATCCGAACTCCCTGCGCTTCCATCGTTTTAACCAATTCTTCGACTGTCATATCGTCTCTTTTCACTTCAAAATAGACAATATCGGTTTTGATCAAAGATGGATCAATGGACAATCCCGGCATCTCCGCCAAACCGTCGGCAAGTTTGCGAGCGTTGGCATGGTCATCTGCCAGACGTTCGACCATTTCGTTCAGGGCCACGATACCGGCAGCCGCCAGTATTCCCGCCTGACGCATACCACCGCCCAGTACTTTGCGAGCCCGCCGTGCCTGGACCATAAATTCCCGGCTGCCGCACACCACCGAACCGACCGGAGCCCCCAGTCCTTTACTCAGACAGAAGGACACCGAATCGGCGTCTGAAACCAATTGATCCGCTTCTACATCCAATGCCACAGCCGCATTAAAAATGCGCGCGCCGTCCACATGAATTTTTAAGCCGTGACGACGGGCAATGTCTCCCACTGCCTGCATATAGTCGATGTCGAGCGGATAGCCGCCGCAAAGGTTGTGGGTGTTTTCGAGTACGATCAACCGGGTCAGCGGAAAGTGAATGTTATCTGATCGGACGGCTGCTTCAATTTCAGACAAAGGCAAGGTGCCATCGGGTCGATTGGCAACCGTCCGAGGATGAATTCCCCCCACGGCCGCCGACCCGCCCTGTTCAAAGAAAAAAGTATGGGAAAGGCTTCCCAGGATAATTTCGTCACCGCGACCACAATGGGCAAGCAAGCTGACCAGATTGCCCATGGTGCCGCTGGCGACGAACATTGCAGCTTCTTTTCCCAAACGATCCGCGGCCATCTCCTCTAATCTATTAATGGTGGGGTCTTCTCCGAAAACATCATCACCGAGCTGGGCCTCGGCCATCGCTTGCAACATGGATGGGGTCGGTCGGGTGAGTGTGTCGGATCTAAGATCAACTT